>DATCOK010000529.1:0-5323 GCA_036564765.1 Candidatus Acidiferrum sp.
TAGTGCATGTTTTTCTCGCTTCCATGCATGTCGCTTTTCATCGCGCGGACGTGGTGCACTACTTCATCACCGGCACCACTCTGTTTGCGCCCATCCCCAGGATGCTGGGAATGAAGGTGATTTGCTCCGTCGACGGGACCGATTGGCAGCGCGGCAAGTGGGGAAAGTTCGCGCGCTGGTATCTCAAATTATCCGAATCTCTGGCCGTGCGCTTCTCGCACGCGCTAGTCTCCGATTCCCGCGATGTGCAACGCTACTACCGCGAGATGTACCACGTGGAATCCGCGCTGATCACTTATGGCATCCGCGAGATTCCCGTTACCGGCACCGAGTGGCTGGAGCGCTTCACGCTGCAACCCCGCGAGTACGTGCTGTTCGTCGGGCGCTTGGTTCCCGAAAACAACATCCATCAGCTAATCCGGGCCTTCGGGCAGTGCTCCACCAATAAAAGGCTGGTGATCGTCGGCGATGACCCGTGGGAAAAGGAGTACGTGCGCTCCCTCAAATCCACGAAGGATCCGAGAGTAGTTTTCACCGGCGGGGTTTACGGCCAGGGATACGCGCAATTGCAAAAAAGCGCTTACCTGTTCGTGCTTCCCGATGAAGTCGGCGGGACGCATCCTGCGCTCGTGGAAGCCATGGGCTTTGGCAACTGTGTGCTTGTCAACGACACGGCATCCAACGTGGAAGTAATTGCGGATGCGGGCTTCAGCTATGAAGGCAGCGAAGGTGCTCAGGATTTGGCCCGCCAGTTGCAAAAGTTGTTGGATGATGGCGAGCTGGTTGCGGAATTCCGTGTCAAAGCGGAACAACGCGCTAGAGCCAATTATCGCTGGGAGGCGGTCGTTCGGGATCATTTGGCCCTGTATTCGCGAACCTTGGGAGCCTCAGAAGTTGCAATGCCCGAGGAAGTTGCAAGTCCTTAATCGGCTTCGTTTGCATACGGCCGATACGGATAGCACTGACGGTGTGAGTACACGCCATTTTCGGAACCAGCTACTGGGTTTCACGGATGGAGTCTCTCGTACGTGATATTCAAGTATTGTAGTTGTGGTGGCGGCCCAGGGGTGCAGTTGCTTTTCGCTTTATTAAAAAGTTATTTTGGTCAGGAGCTTAATGTCGACGGCTACCATCGCTCCAGAGCAAATGCCTGCGCCTGAGCAGCGGAGTCCGCTCAAGCCGAAGGAAAAACGCACCGGACACTATCACAACCAATCCATCTGCGTTGTAACGCTGCTCATCACGGACGTGCTTGCCATCGCTCTTTCTCTGCGCCTGGCGATTTTCCTTCGTACTGAATTGCTCCCCCGCATGGACGCCAACGTGGCCTCCATGGCGTTTTCGTTCCGTCACTATCTGGTTTTCTCCTGGTTATGGCTGCTCCTCGTCGTTCTCATGGCTGTCGAAGGCCTCTATACTCAGCGCCGAACCTTGTGGAACGAAATCGCGCATCTCACCAAAGCTACGGCCCTCGGTCTCATCGTCATATTTGCCGCTATTGCGCTGGTACAACAGGGCGCCGAACTTTCTCGAGCCACTGTGCTTGTCACGGCGCTGATTCTTCTCGTTGTTCTGCCAACCTCGCGTTATTGGACCAAACGCGCGCTTGGTGCCGCCGGAATCTGGAAAAAACGCATCCTGATTATCGGCACCACCAACACTGCCCAGTTGGCCATGCGCGGACTCTCATCGGATCCCGTTCTCGGCTATGAAGTAGTCGGCCTGCTCGATGAAGACCCCACCAAGCGTGGTGCGTGCATCGCGCGCTGTGGACACAAAAAAGTTTTCGTTCTCGGACAGCTCGATGACGCCCTCAAGCACATCAAGCGCACCCGCGCCAAAGATGTGTTGATCGCCTTGCCTAATCTGGAAGAAGGCAAGCTTTTGAAGTTGGTGCACACCCTGCAAGAGCGCTGCGAGAGCATCTACGTCGTACCCCAGCTGTGGGGGCTCCCGATGATGAACTTGCGCGTGGACGGATTCCTTCGCGAACGCTTGATGATGTTGAAGCTATCCAACAACCTGGCCAAACCTTGGAATTCCTGGTTGAAGCGAATTTTCGACCTGACTTTGGGAACCGCACTGTCCATCATCGCGCTGCCAGTGTGTCTGGTCGTCGCCGCTTTGATTCAGCTTGAATCTCCTGGCCCCATCCTCTTCGTCCAGGAACGGCTCGGGTACCGGGGATCAAACTTCAAGTGCTTTAAGTTTCGTACCATGCACGTGAAATCCGACGAAATGCTTTCGCATCATCTGGCACTCAATCCGGCCGCCGCCGCGGAGTGGCAAAGGTACGCTAAGCTTCGGGATCACGATCCCCGGCTCACCCGCCTCGGAAGTTTCCTGCGCCGCTGGAGCATCGATGAGCTGCCGCAACTCCTGAACGTTTTGAAGGGAGAGATGAGCTTGGTCGGGCCGCGTCCCTACCTTCCGCAAGAGCGCGAACGCATCGGCGTGGATCTTTTCACCATTTTGTCTTCGCGCCCTGGGATGACCGGCTTCTGGCAGGTCAGCGGCCGCAACCAGCTCACCCTCGAAGATCGCGTGCAGCTCGAAGCTTGGTACGTACGCAACTGGACGGTCTGGTTCGATTGCATCATTCTCGCGAAAACCTTCAGGACGGTTTTGTTTCCGCAGAACGGTCATGAGCCTGCCGGCTTTGCCGTTCTGGAAGGCAAATCCGAAGGACCGGCCCAAGCGGCGCCTGCGCAGTTGGCTCCTGCACAGATCGCTTCGGCCAAAGTGCGCAGCCACTCGGCCTCCTGAGGCGCGATATACGACTTCGCGGTTGGGCCGCGAGACTTATGTTGCTGGCGTTATCGTCCCTTCGTAGCGTTCCTTCACATGGCTGATCAGCGAGCGGATGCTGTTCGCCAGTTGCACCACTTCTCCCTCGCCGCGAATTTCAAATTCAATCTCGTAATTTCCTGCCGCGGCGTGATCGACCGCCTCTTTCAGACTCATCAGCGGCCGCACCACTTGCTGCGGCAGAATGAAACTGATCCAGATGCTCACCAGCAGGGTGATGGCCGACACGATACTCAGCGCCCACTCCGAATGCGAAATGAGCCGCCGCGCCCGGCGATGGTCCCCATCGATCCGGTCCCAGTTGCGCGCTTCCAGTTCCGAGGTCAGCCGCAGCACATCCTGTCCCGAGGTTTGCAGGTCCGCCGTAATTTGCTGCAGCGCTGGGTTTCCCTCTTGCGCGGTTTTGCTGATCTGCGCGTCGAACGATCCGATGCGCGTGCGCAGCTCCTCCACGAGATCCTCACGTCGCTTGTTTTTTGCGCCCTTCAATATTCCTTCGAGGTCCCTCTCGTAGGCCTGCAAGACGGTCTGGATCCGCTCCGACGGCGCCTCCCCGGGCTTTTGCATGTTATCGACGGCGTTTCGAAACTGTTGATCGTACAGGCGCAGCGCGATGAGCGCCCGGTCGGTCAGCGGTTGATCCGCGGCGTTCAATTCGCGAATGGCCCGAAGGATCTGTTCCAGCTTGGAAATTGCCTCGCGGTTGGCTTGCAGGGAAGATGGATCGAATAGCAGCAAATAGTTGCGTTCCGCGCGCCGCGCCTCCAGCATCTCGATGGAGGCTTGCTGCGACAAGGTCGCCGCCGGTGCGTCGAAGCTCACGATTCGCTCCACGATGCGCCCCACAACCAGCAGGTAAAACACTGCGAAAAAAATCACGGGAACCAAAATCAGCCGCACGATCGCCAGGCTGTAGGCCACGCGCTTTCGCAGGGAGCCCCCCGGTGCGAGCACCTTGAACGATTTGCGAATCCCCAATCTCATCGCTTAGTTCTCCTCATGCTCCCCGCAACATAACACGTCAACCTGCCAGAATCACCGCTCCAAAGTGCCCGTCGTCCGGTCCAGGAACGCTGTAAAATCGCCTTGCTCATGAGCCGCTGGAACCGCTCCAGACATTCCCTCTAGCGTCCTCCTGCCCCTCTCGTAAAATGGTCTGGTCGATGAACAGGAGAAACCAGTCCCTTCTGTGCACCGTTCTCCTCATCGCTCTCCACGGGCTCCATGGGGCGTGCGATGACGCGTGAGCGCACCTCCCGGCGCCAGTGGCTAAGCCAGGCCGCGAAGCTCGCTACAGCTCTACCGCTTGCCACTCCGACAGCGCTTTTCGCCGAGATTCTGCAACGCGCCAAGCCCGCTCCAGCGCAGCGCACCCAAGCCTCCTCCCAGCGCACTCAGCCTACGCTGCAACCCCAGGCCGAGAAGCCGCCGCTCTTTGAGAACGATCCCACCAAGTACCGCTTCACTCGCGACGAAGACCAGTTTCTCGAAGACGTCGAACGCACCAGTTTTCAGTTTTTCTGGAACGAGACCAACCCGGTCACCGGCCTAGTCAAGGACCGCAGCCACGCCGATGGCACCGACCAGCGCAACGTCGCCAGCATCGCCGCGACCGGCTTTGGCCTGACCGCCCACTGCATCGCCGACCAGCGCGGTTGGGAACAACGCGCCGAAATTCGCGACCGAGTGCGCAACACCCTGCGCTTCGTGGCCACTCGCGTCGAAAACGAGCACGGCTTCTACGCCCATTTCCTCAATATCCAGAATGGCGAGCGCGTCTTCCAGTCCGAAGTCTCGTCGATCGACACCGCCATCTTTCTCTGCGGCGTGCTCACCTGCCGCGCCTATTTCGATGACGCCGAAATCTACGAACTGGCCACGCAAATCTTCGAGCGCGTCGATTGGCTGTGGATGCTGCAGAACAAGCGCACGCTATCCATGGGTTGGACGCCCGAGCACGGTTTTCTGACCACCCGCTGGGACACTTACAGCGAACTCATGATGATTTATCTGTTGGGGTTGGGATCCTCCAGCCACACGCTTCCGACTATCACTTGGGCAGCGTGGGCTCGCCCCATTTATGAATTCAATGGCATCCGCTATATCGGCGCTCACGCGCCACTCTTCGTGCACCAGTATGCTCACGCCTGGTTCGACTTTCGCGATACCCGCGACCGCTACGCGGATTACTTCACCAATTCCGTCATCGCCACCAAGGTTCACAAACTGTGGTGCCTCGAACTCGCGCAACAATTTCCCGATTACAACGAGGACCTCTGGGGCATTACCGCTTCGGACTCCACACGCGGCTACACCGCGTGGGGCGGTCCGCCGGAAATGGGCCGCATCGACGGCTCCGTTGTGTGTTGTGCCACCGCCGGCTCGCTACCGTTTCTACCCCAAGAGACTTTACGCGTCCTGCGCTATATCCGCGAAACCTTTGGCCGCAAAGCCTGGCGCACCTACGGCTTCGTCGACGCTTTTAATCCGCTCACCAACTGGTACAGTCCCGACG
>DATCOK010000530.1:0-3644 GCA_036564765.1 Candidatus Acidiferrum sp.
ACCATAGTTTGGAATAAGTCCAAAGTATTGGGCGACGGAAGAAAACATAGCCCGCTGGGTACCAACCGACCGTAACTTTTCCGCGGCCTTCCATTCCGGCGCGCAGCACGCCATCAGGATTGTCGAGCGCCACGCGCGCGAAGAAGACGCGCTCATCATGCAGCATTTCCGCTTTAGGGCTCAGCACAGAAACTCGTCCGCGGAAGGTTCTTGTAGCATAGCTGTTCAGCTTCATGACGGCCCTCAGGCCGGGATGCACCAGCCCGGCATCGACGTCGTCCACGGCCACGTCGACGATGGCCTGCGAGTTGTCCATAATTTCCGCGAAACTATCGCCGTGTTGCAGTCTGCGTCCTACGGCGTTTTCGATGTGCGGAGTGGCGATAACGCCATCAATGGGTGCGCGCAGTTGGGTGCGGTCGAGCAACTCTTTAGCGCGGTCCACTTCGGTTTTCCAGTAGTCGGCCTGCACGCGCTGCACGCCGGCCTCGCCACTGTCGTTGATGGAGAGCAGGTGATTCACCTGCAGGAGTGATGTTTGATATTTAGCTTGGGCCTCCGCCAAGGCCGAACGGTAGTCCCATGCTTCCAAATCCGCGAGAACATCGCCCCGGGAGACCTTCTGGCCCTCGCGCACGTAAACTTTTCCGACTATACCCTCGATTTCGGGTTGGACCTGGGCACGATGTGCCGGAGCGACGACCGCATCACCATCCACGCGCAGGGGCAAGGGGAAGATGGCCAGAAAAGTCACCGCAGCCGCGACCAGCCCAATGATCACGCTGCGGCGCTTTTTCTCCATGGCCATGAACTTGCGCTTGCGCTCGAGCACCGGCTCGAGCACGGAGATGAACGGAACCTCCTTATACATTTGCGCGTTGCGCAGGGCGACAGTGGCTTGCCCTGCAAGCACCTGCAGGATTTCGAGGTGCGCGGGCGAGAGAAAATCGGGATCGTTGCTTTCGAGAGCGAGAATGCCGACGCGCCCGGTATCATCGCTGAGCGGCATGGAATAAAAAGCCCGGCGTCCGGAGTCGCGGAAGTATCGCTCGAATTTTGCGCGCGTCTCCTCGCGCTCGGCGTCTACCTCATCGCCGACTTGGCGCACGTGAATGACTTCTTCGGAAAGTGCAGCCCACTGCAGGATGTCGTTGAGCGGGGCGATGTCTGGGGCGTCGGCATTTACCTGCGTGAGCCCGCTTACCGCGCTAAGTTTGAAGCGGCCGCGCTGCTCAAGCGCAATGGCGGCGCGATCGTAAGGAATCACGGCCTGTGGAGCGTTGACGATGGTTTGCAGCATGCGCTCGAGGTTGAGCGTGGAGGTGATTTCGTGGCTCACGGTCACGAGCGTTTCGAGAATTTCCACTTTGCGCTCGGCGAGCAACAAGCCGGCATTGTGGAGTGCGGTCGCCGCTGTTTCGGCCATGCTGTTCAGCACGAACAGTTCGTCTTCGTCGAAAAGCGTGCCGTCCATTTTGTTTACGGCTTCGATGACGCCGACGAGCGCACCATTGTCGAGGATGGGTACGAGCAGCAACGAATTCACGCGGCCCTCTTCCACGGCGGCGTTACGTGCGACGAGCCTTTCGTCTGCCTGGTCGTCAAGTAAAACGCTCTCGCCGGTATCCGAAACCGTTCCAGCCAAGCCTTCGCCCGGGCCGAGTGAAGCGCCTAAATGGGTCGTCGGATCGGAACCGGCCTGGTGCGAGAGTTCCACGGTCTCATCGGGTTGGAGCAGCCAGATGTTGACCGCCTGACATTCCATCACTTCGCGCAGTTTCGAACCGATAAGCGCGAGAAGTTCGTCCATCTCCAGAGTAGAGGAAAAAACTTTTTCGATGTCGTACAACTGCGAAAGACGGGTGAGGGAAATGAGCGATTCGTTGCGTTCGCTTTCGTAAACAGTGGCGCCGGACAGAGCGGCGGCCGCAACCGTGGTGATGGGCAGCAGCGCCTCAAGTTCCTCCTCGGCGATAGGACCTTCGTAGCTGAGGATTTCGACGGCGCCGACCCAGTTTTCGCCCTTCAAGAGCGGAAGATACGCGAGCGACGCGACGGTCTTGCGGGTGTCGAGATGTGCATACGCCTCTCGCGGTAGCTCGGTGCCGGCAAAAATTAGGGGAGTCTTACTCAAAGCCAGCTCCCCGAGCGTGCCAGTGGCGATCGGCACCGCAGCGGCATGCACGGAAACGTCGCCCGTAGAGGCTTTCATCTGCCACACTTTGGCGTCGTACTGGGTCCCGACAATGTAGACATTTACAGCCGATTCGGGAAGGAGTTGGGCGATAGTTCGGGCACAGGTTCGGGCCCTCGGATTTAACTCCAGATCCGCCAGAAGGCGCGCCGAAAATTCTGCGAGGTCGATGTCCAAGACGTGCTCTAGCCCCTTGCGCGCGGCAGGAGAGAAAGCCGCACTCCCGGGACCCGAGCTGCTGGTGCCTTCTTCTCTTGCAAATTCACTACGGTTCTTCTAAGTTGTGCGGGACTCTAACAGACGATTTTCACAGTGTCAACGCGGCCCTTTAGTGCCATACCGGCGCGAAGTTAGAAAGAGGCAAGAGCTTGGATATCGAAGTACGGACTCAAGCGTTGGTAAAGATTGTGAAATTGCGCGGCAAGTTGGTATTGGGCGAGCCGGCGGACAAGTTAGCGGCCACCTTTACGGACTTACTCGCCGCCGGTGAATCGCGATTTATCCTGGACTTGGAAGAAGTGCCCATGGTGGATTCTAGCGGTATCGGGCTGCTGGTCCGTTTTTTGACGGCCGCGAAACAAAAGGGCGGGTCGATCAAGTTGTTAAGCCCGCCTAAAATGGTGGTGCAGACGTTTAAGCTCGTGCGCATCCTCAATATTTTCGACGTGTACGCTGATCCTGCGGCAGCGATAACTTCTTACGATTGAAGCGTTTCCGCTTCGCGATTCGACTCTCGTCAACTCGTCAAAGCACTCAAGGCTTCGCGAAAGACCTCGGTGTGACGACCGACGTCTCGTTGCGTCGTGACCGGGGACATCAGTGCCATGTTGTGAAACGGGGTCAGCAGGATGCCGCGATTCATGGCGAACAAATGCATGAAGCGCTCCAACTCAAAATCCATGGCGTCATGAGCTTCGGTGCCATTGCGCGGCCTAGAGCGCGAAAAAAGATATTCGGCGCGGCAGCCAAGCCGCGTTACATGCCAAGGTAGGTCAAAGCCCGCGATGGCGCGCTCCACGCCGTCGGCCCAACTGATCGCCAGGGGAATCATGCGGTCGAAAGCCTCTTGGGTCAGAACCTGCGAGAGCGTGGCGCGCATGGCCGCGAGGGACAGAGCGTTGCCAGCGAGCGTTCCGCCAATACCTCCAACGTCGCAAGCTTCCAGATCCTGCCGCGAAGCAATCTGTTCAGCGATATCGTTTGTGAAACCGTAGGCCGCGCCGGGCACACCCCCGCCGATCGCCTTCCCGAACACGAGAAAATCAGGATCGAGGTTTTCCGCGTGCGTGAATCCCCCGGGCCCGGCACAAATGGTGTGGGTCTCATCGATAATCAGCAGCGTTTGGTATTTTCGGGTCAGTTCTCGAAGTTTGCCGTGATAACCGGCGTCGGGATGCACGATGCCGACGTTGGTCATGGCTGGCTCCGCCAAGATGCAAGCGACATCACC
>DATCOK010000531.1:0-6858 GCA_036564765.1 Candidatus Acidiferrum sp.
ATCGTAACCAGCCCAACTCCACCCTTCTCATGAAAAACAAGGTTCTCCGGCCGGTAGCAACGGAACGTGATGTAGCGCAAATGTCCAAGTCCATAGATCCGTCGCAGCGCTGGTCGCCGCGGCCTTATCGTTAGGGCCGTCTCCGAGACAAAGTGCCTCGGCTTGAGTTGATCGCGGTGATTACATGAGGCGACACAGAGGGCAGTGACCCTCAATCATAGCCCCATGTTACAAGAAGCAGTATCGTCCCACGCGAGCCTGCTCAACCGAAAAGAAGTGGGCTTAGGCCGTGTACGGAGTGTTCAAGCAACCGGAGCACCTCCGAGATAACCGTATCTCGCGAAATAATCCAGGTGTGACGACCGTCACTGCTCACTGTGACGCAGGTCACCGCTGCGGGTCACTGACCATCCCATACTTAGTCGAAGTTGAATTCGACGTAGTTGAATTCGACGTACCCGTGGAATTTCCCGGGGAACAGGAAAGAGATACTTCCATGAACACTATTCAACGGCCACTTCATGTGGCTATTGTTTTCGGCACGCTTTTCGCTGCGGGGATTGCACAAGCAGGTGACGTGAAGGGAAAGGTGACAGCTTCGGGAGTGAAGTCAGCCGAAAACATTGCCGTCTATATCGATGCGGTTCCGGGCAAGAGATTCGATCCGCCGGCACAGCATGCCTCTGTTGACCAGGTCAATCTGACTTTCATGCCACACACCCTGGTCATTCTGCGGGGAACCACGGTGGATTTTCTGAACAACGACCACGTCGCTCACAATGTCTACTGGCCATCGATCAACGGCGAGAAGAAGCTGCGGCATAGTATGACGATTGTGTCGCCCACCCAGAAGAAATCATTCCAGTTCAACGATCTTGGTACGGCACAGTTGCTCTGTAATATTCACCACGACATGGTCGCCTACGTTGTAGTTGTGCCCACGCCGTACTTCGCCCTGACCGGCAATGATGGTACCTTCACGATCAAGAATGTGCCACCGGGCACGTACGCTCTGAAAACTTGGAGCGAAGACGGGAAACCCACCACCCAAACGATCACAGTGACAGATGCCACGACGAGTGTCGAGTTGGTCGTAAAGAAGTAGTGAATGAGAGAAATTTCCATGCATGAACGCCTACATCTGGTAACCCTTGTGGCGGCCCTGCTACTTGCATCTTCATTACTCGCTCAGACGACCCCGATCAATCATACGTCGGTGACGCCCGTGAAAGGCGAGAGTTGGATGAGTCACCTCCACAAGCACTTTGGCGAAACCAGCATGGGTCGAACTTGGGACTTGGGGCCGGCTCCTCCGGGCCCGGGAGAGAAAGCTCCCGACTGGCAACTGAAACTTTCGGCCGGCTTCCCCGTGTCAATTGTGACCCTTCATGGTTCTGACCTTTTTCGTCTGAATTGCCGCGGTTGCCACAAACAAACTGGCCGCGGCGCGCCGCCGGAAATTAACTCCGTTATCGACCCCGTCCGGGCGACTTCCGTCGCGGTCGTCACCGCGGAAATGAAGGCGGCCGGCCGGGAGATGAGCCAGTCGGAAATAGCGGCTATGGCGAAGGAAGCCAAAGTGATGCTGTTGCAGCGTCTGCACGTCGGGGGGGAGCACATGCTCCCACCCGTCTTGAGTGAAACCGAGATTCGCTCGCTTGTCGCCTATCTGGAACAACTGTCTGACGTACCGGGTGCAGAAAAGAAACAGATCGCGGAAAGGGAATCGTCCTATCACGTTGGTGAGCACATCGTGAAATCCACTTGTCATGTCTGCCACAACGCGACCGGACCGAACCCTAGCCCTCAGCAGATTTTGGAAGGAGCCATTCCGCCGCTCGCCACTCTTACGACGCGGGTGGGCCTCCCCGACTTTGTCCGCAAAGTCACCCAGGGTGCGCCCATCATAATGGGCACGCCACCAACAACTTACAGGGGGAGGATGCCCGTTTTTGTTTACTTGAGTCAGGACGAAGCCGCCGCGGCCTACTTATACCTTTCGGTATACCCGCCACGCCCATAGGTAGAGAAAACTGGATCCAGCCTCCCGACCGCTCTCGACCCAACGGTCGATGGATGAATCCACATTCACTACACTGTAGGATGTAAAATTCGTCATCTGCCGTTCTGGCATCACTGCTTGACGATTCACGTCAACACGGACGCCCTGCAGGCCCGCCTCACGTACTATTTTGCGTGAGCCAGCTGTGTTATTCCCTGGTTCAATCGCGCTGCCGATACTGTCTGTACTTGCTAGATTTTCGTTTGCGTCAGTTTCCTGCGCCGAAATTCCAGGATCGGCCTAGTCGTACAACAACGCTTCCACCGGATCCTTCCGGCTCGCCATCCACGCCGGATAACTCGCCCCCAGAATTGCTCCACCCAGCGCAATTCCCGCCGCATTCAACACCCACTGCGGTGTAATCAAAATCGACAGCGTCGGAAATCCCGCGATGAATGCCGCGCGCACCAGGTAACTCAACCCTATTCCCGCCGCAATCCCCAACACGCACAACGCCGCTGACTCTGTCAGTAGCGCGCGAATGATAAACGACCGGTCCGCGCCCAGCGACTTCAATACCCCGATATCGCGCGTCCGTTCGATCACCGTGGTATACATCGTCAAAAAAATCACCAGCAAACCGATCGCAATCGCCAGCGCAATCATTGCGTGTATAAATGTCTTCAATCCCGGAATATTCGTCGCCGTCATCAACGAGAGAAAGTCCTTCAACGGCCTTATCGTGTAGCCCGGCAGCACGTGCCGCAATTCTTCCATCACATCTTCGGTGTGCTCCGGCCGCGTGCAACGCAAAAGAAAAATCGACGCCTTGTCGTGCGCCCCCACCAAATCCTGCAGCGTCGCCAGCGGCACGAACAGCCGCGCGCCCTTGCCATGCTCGATAATCCCCGCGACATGCCAGTTGTGATTCAGTAAGCTATACGTATCGCCCACCTTTATTTTCTTCGCCTTGGCCGCCCAATCATCCACCAGCAAATCGTCCGGCCCCTCCATGTCGTGTCCCTGGATAAATACGAAGCCCCCGGACACTGCATGAAAACTCTCCCGCTCGATTCCGTACACCACTTCCACGCCCCCCGTGGAGTTAAATTGCAGCAGTGCCGGAGCCACCGACTGCACGAATTTCTGCGACCTCAGCCGTTCCGCAATCTTCACCGGCATCGGCGAACCACTGAATCCCAGCAGCACCGAAGCTGCCGGCGGCTGCACCATCAGGTCCGCGCCAATCCCTTCAATACGCTTGGCCGTTTCCGTCAGCAATCCCGACGTAAGCCCCACGATCAGAATCACCAGCGCCACTTCCACCGCCACGGCCATCACCCCGATGAACGTTCGCATCGGGCGGTGCAGCAGATTCCGTACAATCAGTTCGCCCATCATCGCTGTACGTCCTGGCCCGCCGTTTTTTCTCCCGCGTTTTCGCCCACGCGCACTAATTCCGCGCCCGCCGGTTGCTCCAGCTTGAAGCGCTCCGCGGGGATATCTTCATTTAATGTCAATTTGGTGATTTGCAACTCCAGCCGGTAGTCGTCGTGCGGCCGCTCGATGCGAATGCTGCGCGGAAACTGCTGCACCCCACTCGTTGCCGCCGCGTCATTGTTACCATCGCTCGAAGACACCGGCGCATTCACCGCCTGCCAATCGGAAAATCGCGTGTCGGATAATAGCAATCCGTGCCGCCCAAACAGCTGCAGCCGCGCCATCTGCAGATTCGCGCGGTCAAACCAGATCTTCCGCAAAATTTCCGTCTGATACCCGCCGCGCAAAACCGTCAGCACATAAAATCGCGCAGTCTCTTCGTTGAACTCCTCGAACAAGACCACTTCCTCTTTGCGCAGCTCCGGCCACAGCAGCGCATCCAGCAGATGCTGCGGCCGCAAATTTTCGATAGGCTTGTTGCTCGCGCGCTCCACCGCCACCGTTCCAACCAAAAACTTGTTCTTCGAAGGGATTGAAACGCGAAAATCCTGCGCGTCGCTAGTCATATCAAACACCGTGGTGCCCACCACCGGAGCCTGACCGATCATCCGGATATACGCCGGCCGCTTGGCCAGCAGAAACGCCTTGATCTCGTGATACTCCTCGATCACACCGCTGTACTTCGACCCCGCCACCGGCTTCAACTCCACCGTGGCATTCAGCGTGGTAATCGACCGCGCCATCTCGTTGTATTTCGCCAGCAGCTCTTCGCGCGTGGCGTCCTTCACCACCGGCTTTTCCGCCGCCGGTGTGTTCTTCACCACTTTGACCTGTGTCCCGCCTCCGCAACCGCCTAGAAAAATAGCCCCGGCGGCAAAAACGCAAGCCGCAAAAACATCCAACCTCTTCCGCTGCTTTGTTTTGGAATGGTGTCGACGGTCGGCCACGAGAATGAATTAATTCGGCCGCGCGATATGCACATCGAAAGGTTTCAACGCCGGCCGTACCCGCCGGATTACTTCGCTGGGCCACAGCGTCTCGCTCAAAATCGTCATCCAGCCATCTTCCGGCTCACAGACCGCACAGAATGTATAACGCCCATACGCTGTCTGATAAGCGTCCAATCCGCGCTTCGATAGTTCGCCTTCCAGCGCCGCGTCCGCCTCCTGCGCCGCTGTGCCCACGCGCACGCCAAACGTTTCGCCTTCGAACCTTCCAAAAATATCCAGCAGTTGTTCCTGCGTGGGCTTGGGAATCACCAGACAGCGCTCCGCCGCTTCGCGAAAAGGAATTTCATGCGTGCTGCAAAAGTCTCGCACTCGTTCCAGGTGGCTGAAAAAATCCACCACGTAATATTCTTCGCCCGCCAGCACCGGCAACGTCGCCGACCAAATTTGCGCCGCTTGCGCCCCACGCACCGGCTCGCGGCTTTCCGTCTCCAGCAACTCGAGCCCGACGGCCTTCACCTCCGAGCCCAGATTTAAAACCTCCACGTCCAGCGAAAACGGCGGCAAGTCCAACGATCCGCTGCCCAGCGCATTTCCCGGCGCGCTCATTCCTCCAGCCCCACCTGCGGAAATTTCGCCTGAAAATCCGGCGACTGCTTGCGCACATCGAGCCAATCAAAAAATGCATCCGGCGTCTCTAGCCAGATGCGAAACCATTGCGCAATCTCTTCTTTTTCCGCGCGCTTCGGTGCTTCCACTTTCCGATTCCGCGAAATCATCTCCGCCCGCCGTTTCCCGAGCCGCGCCACGTTCAAAACCCGCTCCACCGCGGCATGCTCGCCCTGCGAGCGAAACTTTCGCATCAATTCGTCCAGCCGCATCACGCTGACTTCCGCATCCTCCAGCGTCTTGAAATGCAGCAAATCCTCGAACTCTTCCTCGTACTGATCCTCGGCCTCTTCCTGCTGCGACAAATCCAGTTTCAATCCCGCGCTTTCCAGCACCTCCGCGATATATTCCGTGCTGGTCTTCCCGCCTTCGCCGTGTTCCGCGATCATTCGCCGCCGTAACTGATCGATCTCTGCGGGCGTCCATTTCTGCACCCCAATGCGCCGCGCCGTTTCCAGGATCAGCGATTTTTTCGTCGTGGATGGTTCGTTCGTTGCCGTCATCGGCTCGCGCCCTGCTCTCCCGCAAGAAGCCGCCGGTACTTAATCACATTATTATTGTGCTCCGCCAGCGTGGCGCTGAAAAAATGCCCGCCCTTCGTGTTGGCCACAAAGTACAAATAATTCGTCTGCGCCGGCTGATACGCCGCGCGCAGCGATGCCTGCCCTGGATTTCCGATCGGTCCCGGCGGCAATCCCGTGTGCGTATACGTGTTGTACGGCGAATCAATATGCAAATCCGCGGTCGTCAACGTGCCCTTGTACGCGCTGCGCTGCTCCAGCGCATAAATCACGGTGGGGTCGCACTGCAGCGGCATCGATTTGTGCAGCCGGTTTTCAAACACTCCCGCTACCAACGGCCGTTCCTCCGCTTTCGGTGTCTCGCGCTCCACCAGCGAAGCCAGCGCGACGATCGCAGACATCGACCGCGGATTCGGCAAGCCGCTCAACGTGACATCGGGCGAATCCGTCACCGCCCCCGTTCCATCCGCCGCGGGCGCAGCCACTGCCGAAGTCGTAACCCCGGTCCACTCTTCTCTAAACTTTTTCACCATCTCACTCGTCAGCGACGTCGCCACTGGGTGCCTCGACAAATGATACGTTGCCGGAAACAGAAAGCCCTCTAGCGTCTTTGCCCCCGGAGCCAAATCCTGTATCAACGCCGGATCCTTCGCCGCCCGCAGGAAATCTGCCGCTGGCATAAGTCCGCCGGCTTCCAGATCCCGCGCGATATCAAACATCGTCTCGCCCTCCTTCACCGTGAAGGGCTGCTCGTACACTTCGCCATTCGCCACTTTCCAGAAAACGTCGTGCGCCGACGTCGCGCGATCGAAAAAATATTCTCCCGCCTGCAACGAGCGCTTCGGGTGCCGCCGCGCATAAAATTCAAACGCCACCGCGCTGCGCACCACCCCTTTGCGCTGCAATAAGCGCGCCACCGCGCGGCTCGACGCCCCGTGCGGCACCGCCACAAACGCGCCTTCCGCGCCGAAGCCCTGGTACGGCTGCTCAATCGAATACCACAGCCAGCCCGCCGCCAGCGCCGCCACCAACAAAATCACTAGCAAAACTTTGCCCACGTTTGCCGCGTCCCCCAACTCCAACAGATTCTTAGATGCTCCACGGAAGGGAAAGCTACCGCTCCAAGTATTCCTTCAGCATCACCGCCGCAGCCATGGCGTCCACCGTCATGCGCTCCACCGGCTCGGCTTTGCGCGCAAATTTTCCCCCGTCGCGGCCCCCCTGCCCAACGCCGCGCCCCGTGCCCGTCGTCCCCACCGCTCGCGACGCCACCTTCATC
>DATCOK010000532.1:0-2927 GCA_036564765.1 Candidatus Acidiferrum sp.
GATTACGGACCCGTCAAAATTTGGAATATTTTTCAGCGGCCGAAAGTTTGTAACCGTTAATGGAAAATTGCCGAAGATCTCACCGCAGGGGCGGTAGCGAAGTGCGTGTTGGCCAACGAGTTTTCGTCATCGTCCAAGAGAATCCTCCCGGGCTCTCCACGACCATGACACGCGGGCGAGCGACCTTCGGGTCCATGGCGGTTTTCGAAAGCCTTGATTCCGAACGGATCGAACCTGAGGCGCTCGGGAAGGAATTCGCGAGTCACGAGCTCGCGCTGTCCGGGAAGTACGCTGAAGAGGTGCTCGACGGCAAAAAGATGGTGGGCTATCAGTTCGAGCCCTCCTCGTCCGTCAGGAGCGATCGGTAATTTTGACCGCCTGGTCGCAGCCGACCCTAGGCGACTGGCGCGAGATGCGGTAGTGTACGCGGCATGGCGGACCCGCAAAGCGAGTTGGATGAGCTGAGAGTGCAGGTGGCGGCGCTGACCGCTCGCGTCTACCAATTGGAACTTTCGCGTTTTGGAACCGGCGCGAGACCGGTAACTTCGGTGTCGGAGGCAGTTCCGGCCATGCCGCCCGTCACGGAGACGGCAACACCGGCTGTGCCGACAACTGCTCAAGTGCCGTCATCCAAAGGTCCACCGCTGCCGCAGCCAGTTCTTCCCTCACTCAGTCCGCAGCGAAGTCCGCTGAGTTCGACAGCGCGCAGCGAAGGCGACCTTGAAAAAAAGATCGGCCAGTATTGGCTGAATCGCGTCGGCATAGCCGCGATGCTGATCGGAGTTTCATATTTCCTGAAATTTGCGTTTGAAAATAACTGGATCGGCCCCGGCGGGCGCATCGCCATCGGATTGCTCGCGGGCATCGGGCTGATTTTATGGAGCGAAACATTTCGCGCCCGCGGACACGTGGCGTTTTCTTATTCGCTGAAAGCGGTGGGCATCGGCACGCTGTATCTGTCGCTGTGGGGCGCGTTCCAGGTCTATCACCTGATTCCCGCGCCGGCCGCTTTCGTGGCCATGATGCTGGTCACCGCGTCCACTATTGCGCTGGCCCTCAGCCAGGACGCCGAACTGCTCGCCAGTTTCGCGATGATCGGCGGCTTCGCCACGCCGGTGCTGCTTTCCACCGGGCTAAATCACGAAGTCGCGTTGTTCTCGTACGTGGCGCTGCTGGATATTGCGATATTGGCAATGGCCGTGGTCAAACCGTGGCGCCGTCTTTTGTGGGGCAGCTTCGCCGGAACATTGCTGCTCTATTGCGGCTGGTTCATCGCCTACTATCACAGCTACCGGTCCTACGCGGAAAGCCAGCGCCCGGTCACGGTATTTTTTGCCACGCTGTTTGCCGCCATCTTCGCCATCGTTCCACTGGCTACACGCTATGAGCGCACGACCACGTCCCGCGGTGGCCCATCGATAACGCTTACGGTGCTGCCCTTGCTGAACGCGGCCGTATATTTTCTGCAGCTTTTTGTGATGTACGACAGCGAACGCACCACGCTCACATGGTTTGCGCTGGCGCTGGGGGCCGCGTACCTGGGAATCGCCACGGCGTTCAAAAGACGTTTTCCCGCTGCAGACACGAGGGTCATCAATCTTTTGCACGTGGCGATTGCCATCGCGTTCATCACCATAGCCATTCCGCTGAAGCTGGATGCGCAGTGGATCACCATCGGATGGCTTATCGAATCGGCCGTGCTGCTGTGGATCAGCTCGCGCACCGGAACCGCGTTTCTCCGGTACATGGCTGTCGCGGCCTTGACACTCGGAATCATACGACTGCTGTTTTACGATAATTTTGTCGCCGAGACGCTGGTCTTCAATGCGCGGTTCGCCACGTATGTCATCGCCATCGCCATTCTTGCGGGAGTCGCGATACTCGGCGACCGGCATGCCTCCGAAGCGGAAAAGCCGTTGCTCGCGCTCGCGGTTATCTTGGTGAACGTGCTCGCGCTCATCGCTCTGACGTGGGAAGCGGCCGATTATTTCTATCGGCAGATGTCCCAAGCGGGGAATGAGTGGGCGCGCTACCATGAGCTGAATATCGTGCGCAGCTTTACGTATTCGGCGATCTGGCTGGTGTACGGTGCTGCGCTGATGGCTTTTGGTTTCCGCAGGCGCTCCGCGTTTGCACGCTGGCAGGCGCTGATCCTGATCGCGTTCACTACCGGCAAGATTTTTCTTTATGATGTTTCGCAATTGGGAGGTAGCTACCGCATTTTGAGTTTCATCGCGCTGGGAGCGGTGTTGCTGGGCATATCCTTTATATATCAGCGGGATTGGCTGAAACTGTCGCCGCGCTCTCCGGAGGCGACGCCCAGTGAGCCTTCGGCCGGAGAGCGCTCATGAATAAGCTGTTAGGCGCGTTAGCGGCGCTTGTTTTCGCCGCAACTCCCGCGATCTCCTATTTCAAGTATGCGCGGCCGTTGCAACCGACAACCACGACAGGGCAGCACTACCTGGTGGTCGACGAAACCATCTGGCAACACGCGGCGCCGGATTTGCGCGATGTGCGCATGTACGCCGGCGAAGATGAGATTCCTTACAAGTTGACGGTGGAGACCGGCGGCTCGGAAATCGAAGAAAAGCAGTTTCGCATCCTGCAGCCCGCGTCGGTTGCGGGCAAAACGCAATTCCTGCTCGATATGTCCGGCGTAGCGGAGTACGACCGCATCCACCTGAAACTGGCTACTAAAAATTTCGTCGCCCGCGCCCGCATTGAAGGGCAGGACGATCCCCACGGGAATCACTGGGCGCTGCTGGGTACCACGACGCTTTACGATCTCTCGAACGAAAAACTGGGCAGTAACAGCACGCTGCAGATTCCGCTGAGTGCTTTTAAATTTCTGCGTGTCACGGCGGACAGTGTCGTAAAGCCGGGCGAGGTGCAAAGCGGCACCGCCGGCGTCACGCGCGCGCTAAAAG
>DATCOK010000533.1:0-2874 GCA_036564765.1 Candidatus Acidiferrum sp.
GGCCATGCCGATCGTCAACCCGAGGGTATCTTTTGCGACCGCCGCCAGAAAATTATTCTCCCCGGCCTCGAGCACCGCGCCGTCCGTCGCCGTCCCCGGCGTAATCACCCGCACCACTTCGCGCCGCACAATTTTCTTGCCCGGCCCCGGCAGTTCCATCTGGTCGCAAATAGCAATCTTGAATCCCGCGCGAATCAGCCGCGCGATGTACCCGTCAGCCGCGTGATATGGCACGCCGCACATGGGAATGGGTTGCCCCTTCTCGCGATTCCGGGAGGTCAGTGTGATTTGTAATTCACGCGCGGCGATAATCGCGTCTTCGTAGAACAGTTCGTAGAAATCGCCCAATCGAAAAAGCAGCAGCGCGTGTGGATAGCGCGAC
Organism: Candidatus Acidiferrum sp.; assembly: GCA_036564765.1. GTDB lineage: Bacteria > Acidobacteriota > Terriglobia > Acidiferrales > UBA7541 > Acidiferrum. The sequence goes on from DATCOK010000533.1 coordinate 383, forward strand.
TTGATGCCCTGATACTGCTGCATGAGCGGCGTAGTGGCTTCGCTCATGCTCATAGAATGTCGCGCGCTTCCGCCAACTTCGCGTGCGTCTCCCTCCATCGCCCTGAAATCGTCACTCGATGATTCCCGACTGCGTCAGCACAAAGGCGTAGTCCAGCGCGATCTCCCGCAAATAATCGTAGCGGCCCGAAGCTCCGCCATGCCCCGCGCCCATGTTTACTTTGAAGAGCAGCACATTCGCGTCCGTCTTGTTGGCGCGCAATTTCGCTACGTACTTGGCGGGTTCCCAATACATCACCTGGCTGTCGTTCAGCCCGGTCTTCAACAGCATCGCGGGGTACGCGCGCCGCGCGATGTTGGTATACGGGCAATACGTTTTCATCACCGCATAATCTTCCGCGTTTTGCGGATTTCCCCACTCCTCGTATTCGCCCACGGTGAGCGGCAGGGAAGCGTCCAGCATAGTGTTCAGCACATCCACGAACGGCACATGTGAAATCACCGCATGAAACAGGTCCGGACGCAGATTCACTGCCGCGCCCATCAGCAACCCGCCCGCGCTCCCGCCTTCAATAATTAATTTCTCCGGCGAAGTAAATCCCTCGGCGATCAGATGTTCCGCCGCCGCGATAAAATCGGTGAACGTATTCATCTTCGCGCGCATGCGTCCTGCGTCGTGCCACGGTTTTCCCAGTTCGCCGCCGCCGCGAATGTGCGCGATAGCAAACACCACGCCGCGGTCCAGCAAACTCAAGCGATTCGAACTGAAGCTGACCGGCATGGAAATTCCATAACTTCCGTAGCCGTACAAAAGCAGCGCCGCGCCGCCGCTCGTTTCTCTGCGGCTCGCGTGGCCCGCGGCGTCGCCTCCAAACACATCCCGCCGGTACACCAGCGAGATCGGTATGCGCGTGCCATCCGCCGCCGTCGCGTGCAGCCGCTCACTCACGTATTTTCCCGCGTCGTACCCGCCCAGCACCGGCTGCTGCTTCAGCAAAATGCGTTCGCGCGTGCGCGTGTGATAATCGAACACCGACCTCGGCGTAACAAACGACTCGTACTGAAATCGCACCGTGTCCGAAACAAACTCCGGATTCGCTCCGAGCGACAAGTTGTAAGCAGGCTCGCGGAACTCAATGTGGTACGAACTGCTCAGCAGGTCCGTTCCATCCTTCGCGGCGGTCGCCTGTAAATTCACGATACGCAAAAACGGCAGCCCGCCTTCACGTTCCGCCAGCACCAGGTGATTCTCAAACGCATCCGCGCTGCTCAACATCACTTCCGGCCGGTTTGGAATCACTTCGCGCCACGACGCGCGCTGTGGATTCGCCACCGGCACTTCCATCAATCGAAAGGTTCGCCCCCCAGAATTCGTCCGCACAAAAAAGACACCGCGAGAATTGCCCGAGCCGCCCTCGCTATTCGATTCACCACACGAACCTCGAACACCAGGGTGATGATCCACATAATATTCGTGGTTCTCTTCCCGCTTATCGATCAGCGAAAACTCGTTACCCGCCTTCGCTGCCGCAAGAAACCGCACTTCGCTCGCCGTATGGCTCGCGCTCGTCAGCAAGAGAAAATCCCCGCTGCGCGTGCGCTCCACCCCAATGCGAAACCGCTCGTCGTCTTCCTCATGCAAAAGTTCCGGCGCTTGGCCCGAACCCAAAACGTGGCGATACAAGCGGTACGACCGCTTGGTGACGTCATCTTCCTCGGTAAAAAACAGCGTGCGGTTATCCGCCGCCCACGCCACGCTGGTCACCCTCTCAAACTTCTCCGCAAAAATCTTACCGCTGGCCAGGTTCTTAATCTGCAATGTGTATTGCCGGAACCCGGTCGTGTCCGTCGAATACGCCAGCAGGGAATTGTCGTCGCTCACCTCGAACGACCCCAGCCCCAGAAACGAATGACCCTCCGCCAGCGCATTCAAATCCAGCAGCAACTCTTCCGCCGCTTCCTCCTCATCGCGCTGCCGGAAACGCATCGGATATTGCTTGCCTTCTTCCGTGCGCATGAAATACCGGTATCCTCTCAGCTGGTACGGCACTGACAAATCCGTCTGCAAGATCCGCCCCAGCATCTCCCGGTAAAGTTTTTCCTGCAGCCCCAGCGTTGGAGCCAGTACCGCATCCGTATACGCATTTTCCGCGTTCAGATGCCCGATAACCTCCGCGCTCTCCTTGTTCCTCAGCCACGCGTAGTCATCCACGCGCCGGTCGCCGTGCAGCTCCGTCGCCACAGCCTCCCGCCGCGCTACGGGCGGCTCCGGAGGACCCACGGTTGCAACCGCGCTTCCGTCCTCATGAAATCCCGCCCCAGGTTTGAAATCGCTGCTCATGTGTCTCGTTTAGGTTTCCGGCGGCGCCGTTCGCCCCATCAGGGCATCACCGCGCTCTCCACCAGTTGGATTTGCTTCGTCCGCTATACTAACGGAACTCGACACCCGTAGAAAGCAACTGCAACGCAGACAAGTTTGTCTTCGACCGTTGT
>DATCOK010000534.1:0-5263 GCA_036564765.1 Candidatus Acidiferrum sp.
ACCCCAATATCTGCACGGTATACGCCATCGAACAGCACGAGCGGCAGCATTTCATCGCGATGGAACTGCTGGAGGGCCAGACTCTGGCGCAAAAGATCGGGCAGCAGGCATTCGAGATCGATACTCTGCTGGTGCTGGCTATTCAGATCACCGACGCGCTGGAATCCGCGCACGCCAAGGGCATCGTACATCGGGACATCAAGCCCGCTAATATTTTTATCACTGACCGCGGCCAGGCGAAAATCCTGGATTTCGGTTTGGCCAAAATGGAGAGGCACGGGTCGGGCGGCCAAGTTTCTTTGGCGGAAACCGTTCTGCCCGGTGAGGAATTGACTTCTCCCGGCTCGGCGATAGGCACCGTTTCTTACATGTCACCGGAACAGGCCCGCGGCCAACTGGTGGATGCGCGCACCGATCTTTTCTCGCTGGGCACCGTGCTGTATCAAATGGCCAGCGGAGTCTTACCCTTTCAAGGCGACACGTCCGCGGTCATCTTTGACGCCATATTGAACCGCGATCCCCTCCCGGTCTGCAAAATCAGCCCTTCGGTTCCCATGGAGTTCGGGCGGCTGCTGGACAAGGCCATGGAGAAAGACCGGAACCTTCGTTGCCAGACGGCCACCGAACTAAAAACCGATCTGCAGCGTTTAAAGCGCGATTTGGAGTCGGGGCGCAAACGAGGCGCGGAAAACGGTGAATCCTCTGCATCGCCGGCGAAGGCCGGAACGAGTTCCATTGCCGTTCTGTATTTTGAGAATCTGAGCGGCGTGAAAGAAGACGAATATTTTCGCGATGGAATCACCGAAGACATCATCACCGAGTTGTCGAAAATAAAAGGACTCAATACTTTCTCGCGGCCCACGGTACTGGCGTATCGCGACAAACAGGTCACCCCGGCGCAAATCGGCCAGCAATTGAAAGCAGCCTACGTACTGGCGGGCAGTTTGCGCCGCGCGGGAAACCGCCTGCGCATCAATGCCCAACTGGTCGACACACATACCGACTTCCCGCTGTGGTCGGAACGCTACGACCGCGAAATGAAAGACGTCTTCGAAGTGCAGGACGAAATCGCGCGAAAAATCGCGGAAGCGCTGCGCATCACGCTGAGCCCGCAAGAGCGCGAAGCCATCGCCACCAAACCCACGGAAAGCTTGCAGGCGTACGATCTGTATCTGCGCGGTAAAAGCTACGCGCGCAGACTGACCCGCCAGGATCTGGAATTTTCCCTGCGCATGTTCGAAAACGCCGTGGAGATCGATCCTAATTTCGCTCTGGCCTACGCCGCGATCGCCAATGTCTGTTCGCAGAATCATTACAACTACGGCCGCGACGCGGTGTGGATGCAACGAGCCATGGTCGCGTCCCGCAAAGCGGTTTCCTTGCGCCCAGAGCTTCCCGAAGTGCTGGTCGGCCAAGCGTGGATCGAATACGCGGACGGAGAATATGACGCCAGCGTCCGCATTGCCCGGCAAGCCATCGAACGCAAGCGCGATTGTGAAGGCGCGTATTACCTGCTGTGCCGTGCGCTGTTTTCCGCCGGGCGCTATCAGGAAGTGGCCAACATCGCCGACACGGCCCTGGAAGCGGGCGTTGAGGATTACAACGTGTACGTCCCGATACTTAATTCCCTGGCAGCCTTGGGGAAAACGGAAGCGGTACGCAACGTCCGGCAGCGCGAAATCGCGGCGCTGGAGAATCATTTGAAGCAGGTACCGGAAGACGCCCGCGCACGCGTTATTCTGGCCGCCGACTATGCCGAAATGGGCCGCGAGGAAGATGCCCTTCGCGAAACGAATCTGGCGGTTACCCTTCGCGCAGGCGAAGCCACAATTTTGTATAACGCCGCTTGCGTGTTCAGTTCCTTGAAACGAAAACAGGAAGCGATGGACTCTTTGCGCAAAGCCTGGGATGCGGGGTTCAGAGATGTCGACTGGGTGCGCCGGGATCCCGACTTGGCATTTCTGCGCTCTGAGCCGGAATTCGAGCGGCTCTTCCCGGAAAAATCCGCGAAAGGCACACCTGCGAACCCCACCGCTGCGTCTGGAAATTCCTGATCCTCAACGGTTGTCAGAATTCTAAGGCAGAGATGCGAAACCGGTTTATGTTCCGCTTGTTGCCTGTAACCAGCGAAGAGTATGCTTCGAACGTCAAAGTTCGCAGAAGAGGGGAGATAAAAATGAAGCTCGCAAAGATTGGTTTGGTTTTGTTGGGTGGTTTGTTCACGCTGACGGCCGCGCATGCGCAGGACGCAGCAAAAGAGGCGGCGGCAAGCACTGCGCCGGTGATAAATCCGGTGAGCTCGATTGTGAAGGACCAACTCACGCGTTACAGCAAAATCATGGTGGCGGCGGCCGAGGCCATGCCCGCTGAAAAATACAATTTCAAGCCGACGCCGGAGATGAATACTTTTGCGCATCTGACGATACATATCGCAGGGGGCAATACACTGTTGTGCTCGAAGGCCTCGGGAATGGTGGTGCCGGAGATGCCCAAGCTCGCGGACAGCGATCCAAAAGATAAACTGGTGGCGGGGCTGAAGGCTTCGTTTGAATTCTGCGCGACGGCGCTGGCTTCGGTGGATGATTCGAAATTGAGCGACCCGATGGTGCTTTTTGGAGGGCGGCCGTCTTCCCGGGCGGGGGCGCTGATCGCATTAAGCGACAGCTGGAACGATCACTACGGGGCGCAAGCGGTGTACTTGCGGCTCAGCGGGATATTGCCGCCGACGGCGCAGCCGAAAAAGTAAGCAAGAAAGGCCCGCTGCGAAATGGGCTTCGGTGAGGACGGATTGTCGGAGTATTAGGCCAAAGCCCCACACGAAAAATCGTCGTGTGGGGCAGTCGGAATTACTCTGGCGTTGACTTGAGGTTGTGGCGTTAATCCTTCCTGTTTTGACTCGTTTAGACTCATTCCAGATTGCGACGCGTTGCGCTTGATCAGTCGGGTTAGAAGTGGAAGCCCAGTTCGACGGTTTCTGAACGTGGGGTTACGAAGTGGGTGCCGCTGAAGGTGGAGAGGAAGTTGTAGAGGGCTTCTTTGTTGGTCAGGTTGATGACCGTGAAGCGCAGGCTCCACTTGAAGCGGTCGCCGTGAAAAAGGTCGTCATCGCCGAGGCTGGCGTCGAATAAATTGCGCGGGGCGATGCGCGCGGGATTTTTGTCGTCGTTTTCCGTGCCGTCGGCGGGGATGGCGAGGCGGGTGGCGCCGCGCGGGAGTCCCGCAGCGCAACTGGTGATGGGCGCGTTCAAGGTGGCGAAGGTCGAGCCGCAGAATAATCCGATGGCGGCTTGCTGGTCGCCGTCGAAGGTCAACGCGGTGGCATAGTCGGGAACGGCTCCGGCTACGAGGCCGCTGTCGTAGCGCCAGTTGAAGCCGAGCCAGGGGCCGCGCTTCCACGGCTGATACTGCACGTGGGTGGTCTGGTTGAACCGTTCATCGTGATCGATGCGGAAAACCGATCCGCCCTGTCCTACCGTCACCCCAAGGCCGCCGACCTGCGGCGGAAAATAGCGCGCGGCCACGCTGGACATCACCACCAATGCAGTGAATCCATGAAAATTCGGTACGCTGGCGCGCACCAAAAATCCGGGAATTTTGGAATTGTGCCAGGCGATGGGAAAAGTGATCGGGGTGTTACCCAGCACGCTGAAATCGTAGGCGTTGTGGGTGTACTTCCAGATGTACTCGCCGTCGAGCACGAAATATTTTCCAAAAGCCTGCTGCAAGCCGGCGTGAAATTCGTTGCGGTAGCCCGCGGGAGAATTCGCGGGGACGCAGGGAATGAGCGCTGCGATGACGCTGACGTCGCAACCCTGGGTGGCGATGATGAGATTTTCGTTGAAGGGCGTTTCGAGGGAGCGGGCGTAAGAGAGGCGCAAGACGGTGTTGGTGGGCTTTACGTTGTACGCAATGCCGAGGCGGGGCTCGGCCTGGCTGGCGGCGGAAAGGCCGTTGTAAATGTCGCCGCGGATGCCGAGATTGAGGGACCAGCGGCCTGCGGTGATGGTGTCCTGCACGTACATCGACAATTCTTTGATGTCGGCGTGCCCGCGAAAATCGAATAGCCCGCCGCCACGAGTGAGATCGATGGGCAGCAGTGTGGTGCACGGAGCCGCGAGCGCGGCACCACCGGCGAAACACGGCGCTCCGTTGGCATCGGTGAGCGAGGGAAGGAGACTCGGATCGATGATGCCGAGGCGGTCGTTTTCGTTCAGGAAAGTGTGCTGGTAGGTGACGCCGGCTTTGACGTTGTGTTTGCCCTCCACGTAGGAGAGGTCGGAGCGGATGCCGGCATTGGTGAGATTGCGATCCTGCGCGATAGTTTCGGAATTGATGGGGCCAAAATCGGCGAGAGGATTATCGCTGGGATAGTAGTTGTACTGATCGCGGCGGACGTAGGCTCCCAAAGTGAAAACCGCGGAAGTGTTGATAAGGCGCGTCCAAGTGGGCGCGATGTTGAAGGTGCCGATCTGCGAGCGTTGGTCGGTGTTGCCCAGGGAAGTGCCGGCCGGGTCCACGACATTCAAATTGTCGTAGGTGTTGGGCGTCTGAAACCACGAGCGAGTGTACTGAAAATTTCCGTGCAGGGAATCTTTCTGGTTCAGTTGAAAATCGACGCGGTCGAAGACGTTTTCTTCGTTGCCCTTGTCGTGGATGGAAGCGAACTCCGGAGGATCCAGAAAGCGGCCGGTGTTCAAGCCGCTGAGCGCGATGAAGTTGCCCCACTTCGCGGTGCCGTAGGCCAAATTAAATTCGGCGTTGGCGGTGCCAAAACTTCCGTAGGAGGTGGAGATGCTGCCGGTGGGCTGGGTGACGCCGAGCCCGGAGCGGGTAGTGACTTTGATGACCAGGCTGGTCTTGTCGCCGAATTCCGCGGGCGGCGCGCCGGAAATCACTTCAAGGGACTGGATGGAATCGGAAGGAATCTGATTGGAGAAAACTTTGCTGGTTTGATCGGAGATTTGCTGGCCGTCGACGGAGAAAGAGTTTTGGGCGTGATCGCCGAGGCCGTGCATGTTGCCGTTGGAATCGGCGGCAACGCCCGGGGAAGTGAGAGTGACGAGCGAAGTGACGGAGGACGAAGCGCTCTCGAGGGGCAGCTTGCTGATCAATTCCTGATCGACATCGGTGTGAAAGGTGGATTGGGTTTCGACCAGGTCTCCGCCGTTGGCTTCCACGGTGACGCTGGTGGCGGCGGTGCCGATTTTCAAGGTGATTTGCACTTTGGCAGGGACGGAGGAGCGGACTTTGACGTCCTGGGTGG
>DATCOK010000535.1:0-12290 GCA_036564765.1 Candidatus Acidiferrum sp.
TGACGGCGTCAATTTTGTATTGGGAGAAAACGTCTTCGATTTGCGAGCGGACCCCGAGATCGACGTGACAGAAGTCGGCTGCGGGAGGGACCGCGGCGCGATGGCCTTCCTGGAGGTTATCGAGAGCAATGACCTTCATGCCGCGAGAGAGCAAGACCTCCGAACAGATGCTTCCGATGTAGCCGGCGGCTCCGGTAACCAAGATATTCAATGAGTTTCTCTCCGGTTCGCGAGTCTATTCATGACCGAGAATGAATATACAAATTTAGAGTATCAAGATTGCCGCCTATAGTGTCGTGGAGCACCCACAGTCCTGGATGTTGGAGGGAGTGGAAAACGCAGCTTCAGAAAGGATCGGTGATGGACTTGACCGCTTTGAAGGCGGTGAGATACGCGGCGATGGGCAGAGCAGCAGGCCGCAAATACCACTTGGGGTGGCGCCAGGCACGGAGAAACGAGTATTTCGTGACCTGAGACCAGATGGGACCGTTGGCGGTACTGAGCACAACGGCGATGGAAGGGGTCAGCGCCCTAGTGGTATGCCACCAACCCGCGGCCCCGTAGAGCATCTCGCCCTCTTCGACAACAAAGCGCAACGGTTTGGCGTTGGCGAATAAAGGGAATTCTTGCAAATCGACATCTTTTTCCATGGGGATCTGGGAGATGTTTTCGGCATTGTCGCTGGGGTACATGTAGGGAGTTTGATCGGGTTCGTAGAGCACCCACTCCTTGCGTCCGTGAACCTGGGTAATAAAGGTTTGCGTCCACAAATCATCATAGTGAAGAAAGGGGAAGGGGCTGCCGGCGCCGCCCATATTCATTTCCAAACCGGTGATGTTGCGGAGCTTGAAGTTGGGCATGCCCGGGAGAAGGTATTTGCTATCCAGCCAGTTGGGATCCCAATAGATGGGGCGCGGCTGTAGATCGGAGAGCAGTTCCGGGAAGACTTTGGGGATTTTCAGGCTGAATAGATATTTGGCGCGGTTGCTGAAATTCGCCGAAGTAATCTCATCAATGTAATCGCGCAGGAAGACACTTTCCTTTACGGAGACAGCGCGCTTGCGTTCGAATACGGGAACTTTTCGGTCGCCGTAGAATGCCTTGAAAAATTGGGGAGTCCATTTCTTCAAGGCGGGCCACTGCACGGCGGCGTCGGTCAAGATGACGGGACGATTCTTGAGGACGTATTCGTGGAGAAACTCTTTTTTGGAAAGATTCGAGCGCCGATCGATTCGCATGGCGGAACAGGAAGCGGGCTCGGGAGCCATCCAAGTGTCCAGGGTAATGGGGACCTTGGCGAGTGGTTCAACCACACTCACGTTGGAAACGGATTGTTCTGACATGATTACCCCTCAAGATTAACCGGTGGCATGTGAGTCTAGGCTATACGTCGCAACGAAGCGCGAAGGGGCAGGTGAGTTCAACGCTAACCGCTTGGACGACGGTGTGTCAATCGGGTGTTGCTCGTAGGGTTTTTACCAGTATGTGGTAACGGTGACCTACGGGGTCAGCTCTGGGCCATGCGGCGCTGGAAAGTGAGGAGGATGAGGTCGGCGCGGCGGCGGACGCCGAATTTGCTGAGCAAGTTGGAGACGTGAAATTTTACGGTGCGCTCGGCGATGTTGAGGCGGCTGCCGATTTCCTTGTTGGAGAGATTTTCGAGGAGGGAGTCGAGGACTTCCTGCTCGCGACGGCTCAGGTTGGTTACGGTATCGGATTTGAGACGGCGGCCCTGGCCCGTGAGGATGGAGTCGACAAAGCCGGAAAGAAGTTGGCGGGGAACCCAAAACCCGCCGCTGGCAACGAGAGGCAGGGCGCGGATTAACTGGTCACGGGCTTCGACGTAGGTCAGCAGACCCTTCACACCGAGACGAAGCAAGGCGTAGCTGTTGCTTTCGTTGTGCTGCTCGCCGACGACGATCAAGCGGGCTTCGGGGCTGCGCTCCATGAGATTGGCGAGGAGCGCGCCGGTCGCCGGTTTGGAAGCGTGGGCGTCGATGACATAAACCTGCGCGGGAGGCGGATCGAAGCTGCGCAGGTCGGGAGCAAGCATGGATTCGAGCTGCTTGGGAATAACTTTAAAGTCGGCTTTGGCGAGGATGCGTTCGAATTCGCCCAGGACTAAAGGATGGGGCGAGAGAATACAGACGCTTAATTTGGAACTTGCGCGTTTGGTGGCCACGGTTTTCCTGATTGCCAGCGTAGTGAAAACTGGACGAAGGGGCAAGGAAGTTGGCAGCAAGTGTTCTTGAATCGTTACGTAACGGCTAGGGCGCTTTTGGTGGGGAGACGACTGGCGGATGGAGGAAGGAATTCGCCGTTGGGGGCGCGAAATTGGGGCTTGGATGCAAGCGATTCGGTTTCCTGGGGAGAAGCCGCGTAAAATGAGGTAGTAGCTGTATGGCCACGATTTATTCGCGAAGGTAGGACACTGCGAATGACGTAGCGGATACGCGGAGTGCGACACACCGCGTGACACACTGACGACATGCAAAATTTCACGAATTCGGCGCAGGCTTTGCGGGAGTTGCTGGGGCAGCGGATTCTCGTGCTGGACGGGGCGATGGGCACGATGCTGCAGCAAGCCGACTTGAGCGCGGAGGATTTTGGCGGGGCGGCTCTGGAGGGCTGCAACGAGAACCTGGTGCGCACACGGCCGGATGTGGTGCTGGATATCCACCGGAAATATTTCGCGGCGGGCTCGGACATCGTGGAGACCAACAGTTTTGGCGGTGCGCCGATTGTGCTAGCGGAGTACGGGCTGAGCGGGGACGCGCATCTGTTGAATAAATTATCGGCGGAGCTGGCGCGGAAGGCCGCGGATGAGTTCGGCACGCCGCAGAAGCCGCGGTTCGTTGCCGGGGCGATGGGGCCGACGACGAAGGCGATTACGGTAACGGGGGGAGTGACGTTCGAAGAGTTGCGGGCGGCGTATTACACCCAGGCGAAGGGATTGGTGGAGGGCGGCGCAGACTTTTTGCTGATCGAGACTTCGCAGGATACGCGGAACATCAAGTCGGCGATTCTGGCGGTGCAGAAATTGTCGCAGGAAATTGGTGCGGAGATTCCGTTTGTGGTGTCGGTGACCATCGAGCCGATGGGCACGATGCTTGCGGGGCAGACGGTGGAAGCGATGTGGGCGTCGCTGCGGCACGCGAAGCCGCTAGCGTTCGGGATGAATTGCGCGACGGGGCCGGAGTTCATGACCGACCACATTCGAACGCTGAGCCAACTGACGGATCGCTATGTTTCCTGCTATCCCAATGCGGGTTTGCCGGACGAAGAGGGGAAATACCTGGAGACACCGACGACGCTGGCGGCGCAGCTGGAAAAATTTGTCGATCATGGCTGGCTGAATTTTATCGGCGGGTGTTGCGGAACAACGGAGCAGCATATTCGCGCGATCGCGCAGATGGTGGAAGGCAAGAAGCCGCGAGTGCGGCCGGGAGAGAATCACCGGGCGATCTATTCAGGAATCGAGACGATCGAGGCGGACGAGCAGACGCGACCGTTGCTGGTGGGCGAGCGAACTAATGTGATCGGGTCCCGGCTGTTCAAGGGCCTGGTGGCGGAAGAAAAGTGGGAAGAGGCCAGCGAGGTGGCGCGGCGGCAGGTGCGCGGCGGGGCGCACATCGTGGACGTGTGTCTGCAAAGCACGGAGCGGGACGAGCGCAAGGATATTCAGCCGTTTTACGAGAAGTTAATTCGCAAAGTGAAGACGCCGGTGATGATCGACACGACGGATCCGGCGGCGATTGAGCTGGCGCTGACGTACTGCCAGGGAAAATCGATTATCAACTCGATCAATCTGGAGGATGGCGAAGAGAAATTCGAACGAGTGGTGCCGATGGCGCACGCGTTTGGCGCGGCGGTGGTGGTGGGCTGCATCGATGAAGACAAGCAGCAGGCGCAGGCGTTCACGCGGGAGAGGAAGTTGGCTATCGCGCAGCGCAGCTACAAATTGCTGACGGAAAAGTATGGGCTGGGGCCGGAGGATATTATTTTCGATCCGCTGGTGTTCCCGTGCGCGACGGGCGACGAGAATTACATCGGCGGCGCGGTGGAAACAGTCGAGGGCATACGGCTGATCAAGCAGTCGTTGCCGGACGTGCGGACGATCCTGGGGATTTCGAACGTGTCGTTTGGATTGCCGCCCGGGGCGCGGGAGGTGGTGAACTCGGTTTTTCTGTATTACTGCACGAAAGCCGGGTTGGACCTGGCGATTGTGAACACAGAAAAGCTGGAGCGCTTCGCTTCGATTCCGGAGCAGGAGAGGCGGCTGGCGGAGAATTTGTTGTTCTCGCACCCGCCCGCGAATGTGCCGGCGGAGCATCCGCAGGCGGCGCTGCTCGCGAATGCGCCAAAGGATTGGCGGCAGCAGAGCAAAGAGCAGAAAGCGGCGGTGAATCAGTATTACATCGTGGCGATTGCGGAACATTTCCGAACGGCGACGAAGAAGCAGAAAGTGAGCGCGGCGGATTTGCCGCTGGATGAGCGGCTGGCAAATTACATTATCGAAGGCACACGCGACGGGCTGATCGCGGATCTGGAGAAAAAGCGCAGCGAAGGAACTGCCCCACTGGACATTGTGAACGGACCGCTGATGGCGGGGATGGCGGAAGTGGGGCGGCTGTTCAACGCGAACGAGTTGATCGTGGCGGAAGTGCTGCAATCGGCAGAGGCGATGAAGGCGGCGGTGAGCCACCTGGAACAGTTTATGGAGAAGGCGGACACGGCGAAGCGCGGCAAGGTGGTGCTGGCGACGGTGAAGGGCGACGTACACGACATCGGGAAAAACCTGGTGGAGATTATTTTCAAGAACAACGGGTACGACGTGGTGAATCTGGGGATCAAGGTGCCCCCGGATGAACTGATCAAGGCGTATGAACAGCACAAGCCGGATGCGATTGGATTGTCTGGGCTGCTGGTGAAGAGCGCACAGCAGATGGTAATTACCGCGAGCGATTTGAAAGATGCGGGAATCGTGGTGCCGCTGTTCGTGGGCGGGGCGGCGCTTTCTGCGAAGTTCACGCAGACGAAGATTGCGCCGAGTTATGGGCAGGCGGTTTTTTACGCGAAAGATGCGATGACGGGACTGCGGTTGATGAACGAGTTGATGGACCCGGAGACGCGGGCAACGGCGGTGAGCGAGCATACGTTTTCTGGGAATGGAGTGAGCGTGTCGACGACGGTGAAGGTGAGCGAGTTGCCGAGGGTGACGCGGTCGCCGAAGGTGCGTGGGGATTTGCCGATACCGGAAGTGGCGACGCTGGAGCGCAAGGCGCGGCTGGTGCCGGATTTACGGGAAGTGTGGAGCTACATCAATCCTTATATGTTGTACGGACGGCATCTGGGATTCCGCGGGGATTTTCCGAAGCGCTTTGCGGAGCGGGATGCCAAGGCCGTGGAGTTGTACGAGAGCATGGAAGAGGTGAAGAAGGAAGCAGCGGAGTTCATGAAGATTCGCGCGGTGTGGCAATTTTTTGAGGCGGAAGCGGAGGGAAATGCGATCCGGTTGTTTGCGCCGGGAGAACGCGAGGCGTTGCAGAAGTTTGATTTTCCGCGGCAACGCACGGGCGATCAACTGTGCCTGAGCGATTACATTTTGCCAGCGCGGGACGGGAAGCGCGATCACCTCGCATTGTTTGTGGTGACGGCGGGCGAAGGCGTGCGGGAGCGGTCGGAGAAGGCCAAGAACGAAGGATATTATTTCAAGTCGCATGGCTTGCAGGCGCTGGCGATCGAAACGGCGGAAGCTTGCGCGGAGTGGCTGCATCGCAGGATTCGAGAAGATTGGGGATTTCCGGATCCCCCAGAGTTGACGATGGCGCAGCGGTTTACTTCACGGTATCGCGGGAAGCGTTACAGCTTTGGGTATCCAGCTTGTCCGAACCTGGAGGACCAGGCGGGATTGTGGAAATTATTGCGGCCGGAAGAGATTGGTGTGCAGTTGACAGAAGGATTCATGATGGATCCGGAAGCGAGCGTGAGCGCGCTGGTGTTTCAGCACCCAGACTGCACGTATTTCAGCGCGGTGGACGGAGTGGAGGGCGAGCCGGCGGCGTAATTTTTTGATCGGACCTGAGATTTATCAGGCTTGGGGCTGATTCTGTTTTCGCAGGTAGTTGCGCACGGTTTCGTAGGACGTGAGTTCTGGCAAATCCATCATGTCGATTTGAGTGTTGAATTCCTGCTCGAGCACGGCGACGAGCGTGACGGCGGCGAGCGAATCCCAGTCAGGAACGGTTTCCATCCTGGCGCCGTGAATCTCTTCCGGCGACAGGGCCGGGAACACGGAAGCGAAGCAGCGGGTCAAACGATCTTCTAGTTCAGACATCCTTAGTCTCCTCAACTTGATGGAAAAGCGGTGGAAGTTTTTCCAGAAATGCCGCGCGGGAAATAGTCATATTGGGCTGCACGGCAGCGCCGGTCAACTTCGCGAGAAAATCCTGCAGTGGGCCATTCCTGGGTGTAGGTTGAAAATCCAGAACAATTTCGTCGGGGCGGTATTTTTCAAAGAGCTGCTGCAGGGTGCGGTGCTCGATGCGGCGAGAAAAGGCGCGGCAGCTCATGACCCAGGAATTAATTTTCAATTTGTTGCCGTCGGTTTTTCCTAGGAGTACGGCGATTTTGCCGAGCGGACCGTATTTGTCTTTGTAGGAGGAGGTAAGGATGAAAGTGGAGGGGTCGGCGAGAAATTTGGACCACTCGGATTCAGTGTAGCGCAGGCCGTTGAGATTGAACTGATTAGTTTTGTTGATCAGCTCGAAGGCGCGGCCATCTTTATTTTTTTTACTGAAATCGAAAGAGATCAACGAAACGGAGCGTTGCAGGAATTCGTCGGAGACGTTGCCGCCTTCGCCATGCGAGTCCGGGAAGGAGGGGGCGTTGCGCAGGCTTTCCAGTCGAATGGAATCTTCCTGGGAGATGGCGGATTTACCGAAGGCTTCGCGGAGATGCACGAGGAGGTCGCCGACGGACTGATAGTCGTCTTTCTTAAAGAGCAAACATTCGATAGCGGGGAAAGCGGCTTGCACTTCGGCGACTTCCATGGGGCTATCGTCGACGAAGATGACGGCTTCGGGGCCGATATTCCAGGCTTTCAAGATGCGTTGAACGGAATCGGATTTGCGGCTCCAGTGGACTTCGAAAGGAAAGATATTCGCTTTTTTAAGCAGCAAATCTTCGCGTTCGAACGCCTGCTGCACAAAAGCCGGGTCATTTTTGCTGGCGACGCCGATGAGGATGCCGGCGCTGGCGAGCGAAGCGAGGAATTGTTGATAGACCCCGTGAAGCTGACTGTGGTGATCGAGATTCCAGCTGACGCCATCGATGCCGACTTCGCCGAGGATGCCGGACCAGAGAGTATCGTCGAGATCGGTAATGAGGCCTTTTTTTGGAGAACGGGGCCGGACCAGGTCAGCGAGAAGACCTGCGAACGTAGAGGCGTGCGGCAATTTGTAGGGGAATCCGGTGAAAAGGTCAGACTTCAGGTCGTAGCGGGCGTTCATGGGAGAGGCCAGATCGAGGGCCTGAGCGTCAAGGATGCGAATGGCGGATTCGGAAGAAAGGGCGGCGGCAAATTTTGCGAGCGCGGCCAAGAGTTGCATTTTCTGCGGACTGGCAACGGTTGGACCGGTGTAGAAAAGCGGGGGCAGCGGAAGAGTGGGAAGAGAGATGATGACCGGCGCGAAACGAGCGGCGGTTTTGAGCACGCGTTCGAAGCGGGATAACAGCATTTCGACTGAGCTGAGAATTTCGGGAAGATCAGCGACTTGCCAACCGCCGAGGGTACGGACACCGAGACGAGCATCGAGGTCGGGCCATTCGAAGGGGACGACCAAAGCGTCGTGGGAGCCGGCGGAGACGCGCTCGAGAGTGCCGGCTAAATCGCCGAAAAGCCCGGTCTTGATTTGGATGCGACGGTCCGGAAGGGCCTGGCGCAGATGAGCGTGCAGGAACGTCTGCAAGTGGAGAGGAGTAAAGCCACAGGCGAGGATAACAGAGAAATATTTTGCGCCATCGGGTAGCGGCTTTTTGGATAGTTCCAGCGCTTCGATGAGGTTCAAGCGAGGCACCTGACGGCGTCATCCCGGAAGGCAGCTGACGGATTTGTCGGAAGAACGCTCATATTCGAAAGAATGGCAACGGATTTAGAAAACGTCCACATACATCGACGGCAATGTTTCGAGGGGGATATTTTCTTCAAAGAGAACCAAATAACAGTGGAGTATACGGCGCGTGGGGAAGAAACGCGCTTTTTTGAAGGGTGCTAGATCGGCGTAGCCCAAGACTGGAACGGTGGCCATTTTGGCACCAAGCGCGGAGGCCTGCGCGAGGAGCTGGCGAAGGAGGGTGAGGCGCTCGTCGGGATATAGGTCGCTCCACAGAATGTCTTCGACGATGAGGCACTTGGTTCTGTCGCGATCGAGGATGGAGGTGACGTAACCGGTTAAGATGCCACGGCGCGAGTCGTGCCGCGCGTGAGCGCATACGGCCGCAGTGCGGCGAAGGCATTGCCACTCGGCTTCTTCCTGTGTCCACTGGCGGGCCAGCGGCTGAGAAGAAAGCAACGGAGCGGTGAGGTCCAAGAAATCGTTGATGGCCTCCGGCGAAACGGCGCAAACGGGGGCGGCGGTATGAGGTTTTAGAAGAGCGGACATGTAGCGGACAGAAAAAATCCGCTGCACGGGAAGTTTCAAGCGACGTGAAGCGCCTTCGACCATGCGATTCATGGGTTCGCCTTCGACGCAGAAGTTCAACATGCCATGAAAGCCGGCGACGCGGGCTCGTTTGACGAGCTCATTCCAGAGCACGATGCCGTAACCGTATTTTTTGAATTCCGGGAGGACGGAGAGAAAGCTGCTGGTAAAAAGCCGGAGCCGGTGCGCACGGTACTCGACGTTGCGGGTAAAACCGGAAGCGAAGCCGATGAGTTTGTCGTCCTGATAAAGGGCCGGGGCCAAGGACGGCGAGGACCCCGGAGAAGTTAGAAAGGACTGCAGGAATTCAGGGGAGTAACAGAGACCTTGCTGGCTATTTTCGGCCCAGGAGCACTGCACGAGATCGGCCAGGGCGGGATAGTCGCCGCGAAAGTCCTGAAGGGTGCGGCGAGTGCCCTGCATGGTGAGGTCGTTGGACAACAGATCCGCTCAGTGGCGCCCAGTGGCGAGAATTGAACACTTCACGGCGGGGAAAGCGCCAAGCGAAGAAGTCCTGGGTTCATTATATCATTCTTGCGAGCGGACTTTTGCAGTTGCCAGCGGAGATTTCCTGAAAGGAATCAGCGGCGGCAGGGAGCAAATGGCGGCTGGGAGGAAGGTATTCTTTGAGCGGGAACGCACGAGATCAGCGAGCCGAAAATAATCCCCGCTTCAGTATCGTCATCACTTTTCATAACCAACGGCAGTTCCTTGAAGACGCTGTGAATTCCGCGCTACAGCAGAAGAACGCCAGTTTTGAAGTGATCGCGGTGGACGACGCGTCGAGCGACGGAAGCCCGGAGAAGCTCCGGCAGTACGAGGGAGTCGCGAAGGTGCTGTGTTTGGAGAAAAATCTCCACGCGTGCGGAGCGCGTAATCGAGGGGCAGCGCTAGCGCGGGGCGAATATCTGGTTTTTCTGGATGGCGACGATGCGTTTTTGCCGTGGGCGTTGAAGGTTTACGAACGCATTGTGGAAGAGAAAAACGCGGTGTTTCTGTTGACCAGCATGCGCTGGTTCGAAGAAACGTTGCCATCCGCAGGCGAAAGGCCGAAGGAAATTCAGCTGGTGGAATATGGAGATTACCTGAAGCGCGACCGGGGCTTTGGGCATAGCGCGAGTGCGTTTGTGATCGCGCGGAAAGCATTTGAAGAGGTTGGCGGGTGGCTTGAGGGATTTTTTCCGATGGAAGATGTGGAGTTGGCGATGCGGCTGGGCACGGCAGGCCGAACTATTCAGGTGTTGTCACCGCCAACAGTGTTGCACCGCGCACACGCCAGCAATTCGATTCACAACGTGGCGGCGTTCCTGGGTCCGACGGAGGAGTTGCTGAGCCGGGAACGACAGGGACTTTTTCCCGGTGGTGAAGCCCGGCGATTCGAGAGGCAGGCGTTGCTGGGGGGCGTAACGGCTCATTGGATCAAGAGAGCTGGAAAGGTGGGACTGTACGCTGGAGCGCTGAGATTACTGGGTCGAGGCGCGCTGATGGTGGCGGCATCGGCGAGAAGGAAATTAGGTAAGGCCGCGGGAAAACGGCAAGCGACAGAAACTTTAGCGATGGGAGTGGGATGAGACGCAGCTTTCAGCTCGAATTAAGAAACTAAAGGACATCATGCAAAGACTGCATCACGCGGGATATGTGGTGAAGAGCATTGAAGAGCAGGTGGAAGGTTTTGTGAAAGCGTTGTGCGCGACGTGGGACAAGAAAATCATTCACGATCCGTTGCAGGGCGCGAAGGTGACGTTTCTGCGGACACCGGGAGCTGGCGACGCGCAAGTGGAACTGGTGGAACCCGTGGGCGGGGAATCACCGGTCGCCAGCTTCCTGGCGAAAGGCGGAGGGTTGCACCACCTTTGTTATGAAGTGGACGACCTGGGCGAGCACCTAAAAGTGATGAGGACGGCCGGCGCGGTGATTGTGCGCGCGTCGATGCCGGCAACGGCCTTTGAGAATCGATTGATTGCGTGGGTGTGGACACGCCAGAAACTGCTGCTGGAATTTCTGGAGAGCGCAAAGCAATAGGCAGAAGTGGCGCGCAGGCGTTCCCACTCATTCTGCTAACCGCAGAAACATTCAGAAGCTAGGGCTTGGTGAGCTGTTCGGCCACGAATATTTTCAGCGGGCCGACGATGGTCATTTGCTCGGGATCGAGACTGTCAAAATCGATTTCGCGGCCGAAATGATCCTGCAGGGCGGTCATCAGCTGCAGCAGGCCGAGCGAGTCGAGATATCCGGAGAGAAGCATGTCGCAATCGTCATCGAGGGAGTGGGGCGGCTGGCGGCCCTGTTCCAGCTGTGTTCTGGCGACAAAGTCGCGCAGAAATATTTGAATATCGTCCGTGGACACCGCGCTCATAAACCCTCTTCCAGTAATTTTTGCATCGCTTTACGGTCGTACTTATTATTCGCGTTGCGAGGCAATCTGTCCATAAAGTGAAATCTGCGTGGGACCATGTATTCAGGCAGGTCGTTGGCCACGGCTTTGCGAAGAGTTTCGAGGGACAGCGCGGGGCCTTCGATGAAAACTTCCACGCCGCCGAAGCCGCTATCGGTTTTAGGCCAGCCGATGGCTACAACTCCGCCGCAAGCGGAGGCGTCGCGAACTTTGGATTCGACCTCACCGAGTTCGACGCGATGGCCGAAGATTTTTACCTGAGAATCGATGCGACCGATGTGGGTGAGCGGGCCATCGCCGACCGGACGGCGGACGCGGTCACCGGTACGGTAGAAGATTTCGTTGCGACCGGGCGGAACGAGGAAAGCGGCGGCGGTCTTGGCCTGGTCGCGCCAATAGCCTAAAGAGGTTTGCGGCCCGTTCATTAAAAGCTCGCCCTCCTTGCCGGGAGCGACTTCTTGTAAGTTGTCGTCGACCACCAGGACGTTCATCGCGGGATAGGGATAACCGATGGGCACGATACCGAGCTCGGATTGGGCCGGAGAAGTTTCGGGATTCCAACGGTATAGCGTGCAGGCGATGGTCAGCTCGGTCGGGCCGTAAAGATTTTCTACTGTGGAATTGGGCGCGGCCGCGAGCCAGGCGGCCGCAGAGGAGATGGGGAGCGGCTCACCGCAGAAGAGGCTGAGGCGGAGGGAGGGATACTGAGCAGGCTTCAGCATGCCAAGTTGCTTCATGAACACGGCGGTGGAGGGCACGGAAAACCAGATGGTGAGTTCGTGGTCCTTGATGAATTTACCGGGCTTGATGAGGGTTTTTTGCGACGGGCAACAGACGCAGGCACCACACTCCCAAGCCATGAACATATCGAAGACCGAGAGATCGAAAGTCATGTCGAACATCTGGGAGAGGCGATCGTTTTCGGTGATGTGGTAGCGTTCGACCATGTAGTCGAGGAAGGCGGTGACGTTGCGTTGGGCGACGGCCACGCCTTTGGGTATGCCGGTGCTCCCGGATGTGAAAAGGAGGTAGGCGATGGAGTCGGTCTCGCACGAGGGCTCGCGCCAATCCTCGGCAGGACGCAAATCTTTGGCGCCGAGAATGGTGTGGCGGGGCCATTGCGTTTTGTAGAAACTGACATCGTCGATGTCTGGGAGAATTACGATCAACGGCCTAAGTGCGGCATCGAGAAG
>DATCOK010000536.1:0-4172 GCA_036564765.1 Candidatus Acidiferrum sp.
GCTCCCTATAGTCATTATATGGGACGGCACACCGCGTTTTGCGTACCCTTGCCTAGTCTGAAAATAGCGTGTTAGCGTCACCAAAGGCTTCTCTCTTACAGCTTTTTGCTGCTCGTTTTGAGTCTGCTGCCGTAGCTCCCCGGCGATTACGGCTACTCCTGCGAGGAAGGACACACGCATTGCATAGTCAGGACCTCTTCGGCCTTGCTTTCTTCGAAGCCACGGCCTCGATCATTATTCTGGTCCTGTTTTTCCTGTTCCGTCGGGATCATCGCGCGGACTATTTCTGCACCTGGTTGAAGGGTTGGCTGGTATTCACGCTGACTTCCGTCAGCACCGCTCTTCTAGCCCTCGCTCCGGTCCCGAAGTTGGACTCTCTTCTGGTGGTTGGGCATGTCGCAGCATCCTTATTTTTTCTCATTTCCATGCTTCAACTTGCGGAAGGAGCGGAGCGTTTCCGTTGGCCAGTGTATCCCTTGCTGGCGGTCCTATTGGTATCCGTTTATTACGCGGAGGCCAATGGCTCGCGACTGTTCCTCTCCACGCACTGGATTCCGGCGTTCGTCGAGAGCATGGCGTTTATCGCAGCAGGCTGGGTGTTGTGGCGGGTGAGAAGCAAACAGCCCGGTCACGGGGCGGAGTTACTCGCCGGCGTATTGCTCTCTAGCGGGTTGCACGGCTTGGACCGTCCCATGTGGCCCGACTCTCCGGTTTTCCTGCTGCGTATGGCCTTCGATCATCTGTTGGGTGTGGCGCTCGGCATCGGCATCATTATCGTAGTGCTGGAGCGCGGCCGCTCGCGCACCGACGAATTGCACGACAAGCTGCGCCGGCTCACGTTGCTCACCGCCGCCAGCACGCAAAGCCTTTCTGTGCGCGAAGTGCTCGATAATGTGTTGCTGCAAGTCGTGGGCAGCCTGAATGCCACCCACGGTCTTGTTCGCCTGATTGAAGGCGAGGGCCAAGCGGCACGGCTGGTGGTGCGCGCGTCCGTTGGCTTCAGCGAAGCATTTCTCGCAAAGCATCCCCAGTTGCCCATGACGGAGTCGTGGGCTGCCAAGCTTTTCCAGGAAGGCGGCGGAGATTTTCTTCGCTTGAATCCGGAAGTGGATCGTGAGTCGTGGTCCCGCATCGCCGACCCGTCGGTGAAGGAATTAGTGGTCATCGTACTTCGCGGCAAAGCCGGACCGCTGGGCATTATCGGACTTGGTTCCACGGAAGTCGGGCATTTCCAGCCGGATGAAATCGGTTATCTCGTGAATATTGCCAACCTGCTCGGGCTTACGCTGCAGAGCGCCAGCTTGTTTGAACAGTTGGCTACCGTACAGAAACAATGGGCCAATACCTTCGATTCCATCGGCGACCCCATCCTCGTGCACGACGGCCAAGGCCGCGTGCTGCGCACCAATCAACGGCTCAGCCATTTGCTGAGTAAGGATTTCAGCGCCCTGATTGGTCGCGGAGTTTCGCATCTCCTGCCTCGCAACGGCGTGGTCTATGAAGTTTGTCCCTACTGCGAAGGGGTAGCCGGCGAAGGCGATGATCCCGATCCCTGGCTGGGCGGATATTTTCTCGCTTCGAATTCGACGTTTTCGGACGCCGCCGGAAATCCTCTGGGCACTGTGCACGTCCTGAAAGACATCACTGATCGCAAGCGCGCCGAGGAAAAGTATCGCACTCTGGTTTCGAACGTTCAGGAAGGCGTGTTCATCTCCACCCCGCAAGGGCGCTTCCTCGATTTCAACGACGCGTTGCTGCGCATGACTGGCTACGAAACCCGCGAAGAATTGATGAGCCTGGATATCCCGACCGCCATATATACCAATGCTGGCGAGCGCGACAGGCTCAAGAAGCTTTTGCAGGAGCACGGTACAGTTGCCGACTTTGAATTCGAGATTCGCCGCAAGGACGGAGACCTACGCACCGTGCTCGAATCCTCGATTGCCGTGCGCGACAACGCCGGAGCCGTCACCGCCTATCAGGGATTCGTTCTCGACATTACCGAGCGGAAACGAGCCGAGCACGAAATTCGCCGCCGCAACCGCGAATTGCTGGTGCTCAACTCCATTGGCCAGACGCTTACTGAATCGATGGATCTGACCGATTCCTTGCGGAGGGCCCTGACGCAACTTGTGGAATTGTTCGGCCTGGACGCTTCTTCTCTATACCTATTCGATGAAACCGGTAAGGCGCTGCGTCGCGTCGTCGCCGTGGGTCACCGTTCGGAATATGCCCGGCACCTCCCGCGGGTGCCCATGCCGCCAGAGCTGCTGGAACACATCAAATCGGTGCACGCCACATTCTTCTCGGTGCATGGGCTTTCAGTGCCGCAAATATTCCACGACGTGATGGCCAAAGAAGGCATCGTCTCCGCCTACGTGGTGGTCCTTTGGTCCAAGGGCCGGCCGCTCGGCGGCTTGGTTGTTGGAACTCGGACGACACGGGAATTCTCCTCTGCGGACGTGAATCTTCTGATCGCCGTGGGCAGTCAGATCTCCAACGCCACCGAGCGGGCGCTGCTTTACGACGAATCTCGGCAGGCCTACGACAACTTGCGCCGGACCCAAGAGCAATTATTAAACAGCGAAAAGATGGCCGCGGTAGGCCAGTTGATTTCCGGCGTGGCACATGAATTGAATAATCCGCTGACCGCCATACTCGGTTATAGCCAGTTGCTGGGTGCCAGCGGCCAAGTCGGACCCCAGGGCCTCGAATACATCGAGAAGCTTTACAAGCAGGCGCAACGCACCCATCGCATTGTGCAGAACCTTCTGAGCTTCGCGCGCCAGCACAAACCAGAACGTTCACCGACAAAAATTAATCACATCCTTGAAGACACCCTCGCGCTGCGAGACTACGATTTGCGCATGGGCAATATTCGC
This sequence comes from Candidatus Acidiferrum sp., assembly GCA_036564765.1. Lineage (GTDB taxonomy): Bacteria > Acidobacteriota > Terriglobia > Acidiferrales > UBA7541 > Acidiferrum. The sequence goes on from DATCOK010000536.1 coordinate 2,883, forward strand.
GTGCACCTGAATCTCGCGGAAGACTTGCCCATCATGTCGGCCGACCCGCACCAGTTGCAGCAGGTTTTTCTGAACATGGTCAACAATGCCGTGGACGCTATCCTGGAAAGTTCTCCCGACGGCGATTTGTGGGTAGCCACGCACGCGGACGCCGAGAAAGTGTTTGTGGAATTTACCGACAGCGGACCCGGCGTTCAGGAGGCTTCGCGGGTGTTTGATCCGTTCTACACTACCAAGCCCGTGGGTAAAGGAACCGGTTTGGGCCTCAGTATTTGCTATGGAATTGTTACCGAGCACGGCGGAACGATCCGAGTGAGAAATCTGCCGCACCGCGGCGCGTCCTTCACTATTGAACTCCCGCTGAATGGCTCCCCGGCTGCCGAGCCCGATGAATCGCCCACGGAAATTGCCCAGAAGTTAGCCTGAACATTTCCGGTTTAACCGCCGGCGTCCATGCCTCCGCCGTTTAACGGTGCCAACTCCGCAGGCAGAGCGGCCCTTTCGCCCAGCTCGCTGATAGCCGTCTCCATCCGTACAGTCAGTGCGCTGACCATGTCGCTCAAATTTCCCAGGGCGTTCGATGGCGCGATTCCCAGTCGCAGTCGCGCATAGATCAAATAATAGCGGTAAAGGAATACGGCCTGCAGGCGAAAGCTTTGTAGTTCGCGCGCTACTTCGACATTAGGAGACATCGCCGAGATGACCCGCGCGAGTTGTAACAATTTTTCGAAATCTGACCGTACTGCCTGAAGAAAATCGACCGCGATACGGCGTCTTTCCTTCCCTATGCGGTCCGCCAATTGCGGCGAGCCGCGTTCCCGCAGAAATGTAAAGTCAGCAGGCCCCAGCGCCTGTTTTATATGGGGTAAATAGTAAATATGCCGCCATTCGCGATCGGCTCTGGCGTTCAACGTGGGCGCGGGGCGGGAGCGCCGTTGCGCGAAGAAAAGCCACCCGAGAGCCAGGAGCAGAAAAACGCCGACGATGGCGAAAATGAGCACGGAGTGATTCAACGGTTCGGTTCCTCGATCTTCCAGAAATTCATCAGTTGCCGGTTGATGGCTTCCAATTGCAACTGAATCTGCGGTGTCATGCGCGCATAGTCAGGCGCGGGCGTCGCCGGCTGCGCGATACGCGCTGGGAGAGAGTGGCGCAGCGCCACCGCCCACCAGATCATCACCACGGAAAACGCCAACACCACCCCCGCCTGCCACACCTGTTCGTATTGCTCGAACTGACCATACAGCAGGCGCACCGTATTCATCAGAACCTTCGCGCAGGAATAGAAGC
>DATCOK010000537.1:0-1675 GCA_036564765.1 Candidatus Acidiferrum sp.
GCCCAGCGCCGCGCCTTGCCTCGCGAGTGGGTCAGCGTTTCTACCTCTTTCGGCGACGTGCGCATCAAACTCTCTCGCTCCAACGGGCATATCCAGCACGCCGCCCCGGAGTATGATGACTGCCGCAAACTCGCCGTCGAAAAACAGGTGCCCCTGCAGCAGGTTATCCACGAAGCGATGCGCGCGTACGAAGCCGGCGCAAAACGCTGAACAAAATTTAGCGCTCGCGCGAATCTCGCTGACGAAACCACCCGCGCGGGCATAAACTGGAGCTACACCGCACCAAATTCTCAGGTCAAAATAGAGGCAATGGCCACCGCTAAACCCAAGTACTACATCACCACCCCGATCTATTACGTGAATGCGCGGCCGCATCTCGGGCACACCTACACCACCATCGCCGCCGACGCCATCGCGCGCTACAAGCAGATGCGCGGCTTCGACGTGCTCTTCCTCACTGGCACCGACGAGCACGGCCAGAAGGTCGAGCGTTCCGCGAAAAATAACAACGAATCGCCGATCGATTTTGTCGACAGAGTCTCCGCCGAATACCGCGACCTCTGGAAAGAACTCGGCCTGCGCGTCGACCGCTTCATTCGCACCACCGAAACACGCCACGCTCACGCCGTGCAGCATCTCTTCCGCGAAATTCAGAACAACGGTTACGTCTACAAAGGCCATTACGAAGGCAATTACTGCGTCTCCGATGAAATGTACATCGAAGACTCCACGCCCGGCGCCACCTGCCCTGAATGCGGCCGCGTCACCGAGCGCGTAAAAGAAGAAAATTATTTTTTCCAGCTCTCCAAATTTGAAAAGCCACTGCTCAATTACTACGAGCAGCATCCCGACTTCATCCAGCCGGAAGCCCGCCGCAATGAAGTTATCTCTTTCGTGCGCGGCGGTCTGCGCGATCTTTCCATCAGCCGCACCACACTGAAGTGGGGCATTCCCTGGCAGGGCGATGAAAAACACGTCTTCTATGTCTGGTCCGACGCACTCACCAACTACATCACCGCAATTGGCTACCCGATCAAGAAAGACGAATTCAACCATTACTGGCCCGCTGACGTCCATCTCGTCGGTAAAGAAATCATCCGCTTCCATGCCGTTTACTGGCCGGCATTTCTCATGGCTGCCGGTATGGAGCTGCCCAAAAAAATCTTCGCCCACGGCCATCTGCTCTTTCAGGACGAAAAAATGTCCAAGTCGCGCGGTAACATTCAATCCGCGCAACCCATTGTCGGTGTTCTCGGCGTGGATGCGTTGCGCTACTTCCTGCTGCGCGAAATCGTTTTTGGCGGAGACGGCGGCTTCAGCCGCGACGCCTTAATCTCCCGCTACAACAGCGACCTCGCCAACGGTCTGGGCAATCTCGCCAGCCGCACTGCCGCCATGATCGGCCGCAGCTTCGCGGGGAAGGTTCCCAAAGCCGCCGACCTGCAGCCGCAGGATAAAGAACTCGCCAAAATTGCCCAGGAATCCATTGCCACGGTCCTGCAGCACTACGACAAATTTGAATTCTCGCGCGCGCTCGAAGCCATCTGGTCGGTCATCGCGGCCGCTGACAAATACCTCACCACCGAGCAGCCCTGGAGCCTGGGTAATTCCGCTGGCGATCAGGAACGCCGCGGCACCATCCTGTGGGTCACCGCGGAAGTTTTGCGCGTGGTCA
>DATCOK010000538.1:0-5669 GCA_036564765.1 Candidatus Acidiferrum sp.
GGATTACGCCCACAACCATGCGGCCAATCAACTGCCAGGTTTCGCGCGTATGGCCCATCACCCACTGTCCAACCACGGTGCCCACGACGATATGTGCGCCGAACAGAGCGGCCAGCCACACAATAAAAGTAGAGATTCCGATCATCATTCCTACGACGGTGATGCAAGCGATGATCGCAGCGACCGGAATGCCAAACAACACAAGCACCCCCAACCCGAAAGAAGCGCCGTACCGCTCCGCCGAATCGGTGGCTTCCCGGGCGAACGCCGGCATGAGCAGGAAAAGCATCAGGCCAAAGAGAATTCCCGCCGCCGCCCAGATAAAGCGCCAGACATAGAAGCCGCCGTCATGATAATCGGAGCGGTGTTCGACTTTAGTGTATTGGACCGGCGAAGCTAACTTAGCGCCCTGAGAAACCGTGGGTTCATTGGGCCCCTTGAATTTCACTGGCCCATCCACCTGCGATCCGGAATTGAAGCGCAAGGTGTTGCCCTGCGCCTGCAAGCCCCCGGCAACCGTCCCAGACAGCGTCAACCCATTGTTGAATCCCAACACATCGCGCCCGATATGCCCGTCCACCGTGAACGAGTTGGAAAAAACAGTGGCGCTGCCGCCCACTTTTCCCGCCGGATCCAAGGTGATCGATTCCCCGAAAGAAAGCATATTCTTCGAGACATTTCCGCCAACCACGATGGTATTTGTGAAAGAACGCAGGTTGCCGTCCACTTGCCCATTCACCCGCACTATCTGCGCAAACGCGATTACATCGCCGGTAACGTGCCCCTCAATATCGGCGTTCTGGCAAAACAGGTAGAGGTCACCGTCCACGTCGCCATCTACTTTCACGTTGTGCCCGGACACGAACGCGTCGCCCTTGATGTTCTCGCCCTTCTCGATTTCCACGGTGTCGCCCTTGCGAAACTCCGTGGCCATCGTCGGACTCGGAAGCGTCGCCACCGCGCAAATACCCGCGACCACCATGGCGAATACTGAACTGCGGCGCATGCGGCGAACCAGCAGCAACACGCCCGATCCAGCGACCGTAATCATCGCTAACACCTCGATTAGAGTTAACACCGATTCCCACCCTTTCCAGAAGGCGCCCTGAAAAATCATCAGATTGAGTACGCTGCTACCGCTGAACCCGGCCTGCTCGAATCGCTGCTGCATGGGTTCCACGTAACCGGTATAAAACGCATAAGCCCCGCTGGCGGCCAGCCCGACCACTGCGCCGATGATCCACTGCATCGACTTGTGGGCGCGTTCCTGAAACGCCCCCAGTCGCGATGGGAGCGGCTCATCCTCCTCCAGCATGGCGCGCGTCAACAGCCGCGATTCGCGCTCGAGCGCGCGAAGCAGCGTACGGCACGCAAAGCAATCCTGCGTATGCGCGGACACTTCCTGCGCGCGCTTGCGGTCGAGTTGCCCTTCGACGTACAGCATGCAGGTCATCTCGTCGAGGTGTTCATCCAGTCGAGCGCCAGGCAGGTTAGGCGATTCATTCATAGGGATCCTCCCGCGGCCAGCGCGGCGTTGCCTTCCAGTGCCTGCCGCAGTTCATGTCGCGCGCGCAACAGCACCACGCCCACAAAGGCGCGGCGCACGCCGAGCGCGTCGGCAATTTCGTCATAGCTCATATCCGAGTAGTAGCGCATCACCAGCGCCAGCCGCGCGCGCTTGCCCAGCGTCGCGAGGGCCTTGCGCACTTCCACGCTGCTGCGCTGCTCGATCAGCCGTTCCAGTTGGCTGGGGTCCGGATGCTCCAGCGGAATCGTGTCCGAGTCCTCAGTTTCCTTGTCCTGCCGAATCTTCCGCCGCCGCAGCACATCCCAGCAGTGGTTGGCCGCAACCTTGTAGAGCCAGCCCGAGAATGGCCGCGACGGATCGTACTGGTTGAGCTTTCCACGCAGCTTCATAAAAACTTCCATGGTGGCGTCTTCTGCATCCTCGCGGGTCGGCAAGGCCCTCCGGCAGAACCGGAAAATCGCCGGAGCGTAGTCGTGATACAACTCGCCCCAAGCCTGGGTGTCTCCGGCCCGGGCTCGGGCGATTATCTCCGTCGGTTCCGCTATTCCCGGCGAACTCATCCGGCCTGGTCTCAGAGCTTCCATAGGTAATACGCAGCGGACTTGAAAAACTTACACGGTTCGTTCAGGCCAGGTTTAGACCGAGGCAGCTTGGAGGCGCCGAACGAGCAGCAATCTATCAGAAAAGGTAACGGCCTGGCGAAATGCCAGGCCGTTGTTTCAGGCACAGGATGGCGCACCGCAGCCTTAAAAACTGATTTTTGCGGCGATTTGAAGGCCCCGGGGGCCTCCGCTACCGAGGAACGGGTATCCAATCCCAACGTCGCCCGTGGCGGTCAAGTGTAAGGAACCAGTTGAGCGGCCGTCGGGCCCCACCCCGTTTTGCGCGGCGTCAGCGATGAAAGCCGGCAAATAGGGATTGGCAAAGTTTGGATGATTGAACAGATTGTAGGCTTCGAAGCGGAGCTCCAGCCTGATGCGTTCGGTAATCGCGGTGTTCTTGAAGATGGAGAAATCAAACTGTCGGAAATTTGGCCCCCGCAGCGAATTGCGGCCTTCATTTCCGAAGTGCCGGGTGCCGGGTACGCAGGAATCCGCAAAACCGTCACCACCACCCGCGGGGTAAGTACAAGGAACCGCGAAGGACGTGAGATCCAGAAAGTTCCCGGGGTCATGCTGGTTGTAGTGAATCGGCCCGACTACGTCAGGCCGGCCAAAAAACCCGCCGCTGCCGTCATAGTCATCTTCAAAGTTATAGTTCAACTGGAACGGCTGTCCAGATTGCACCGTCACGATTCCGTTGACGCCCCAACCGTCGGTCACCCGCTGCCAACTCCCTTTATGATTGGGAAATTGATACACGAAATTCCAGGTGAAACGGTTGCGCACGTCGAAGTTGGAATTGCCTCGATTCGAACCGATAGGCGCGGTGCTGTCGTTCGGCTGTGACGCGTTGGGCACAAAATCTTCGCCGTCGCTCGCGTCGTCAATCGAATGCGACCAAGTGTAATTTACCGTCGACGTAAATCCATGCCAATCGTTCACCCGCAAGCTGGTCTGCAGCGCGTTGTAGCTGGAATTGGCCGACGCTTCTTGATAGTTGATATAGAAGAAGGGCGAGAAATTCGGCGCCCCTTCGAAAATGCGCGGCACATTACCGTCATTAATGCAGCCGCAGGCCAAGTCCGCCGCGGTGATTTGCGCCTGGCTCGGCTGGTTGATGTCGCGAAACCGGAAGAGTTTATGTCCGTTGGAACCGACATAGCCTATTTGCAAGACGGTTCTGCTGCTCAATTCCTGTTGGAAGTTAAGGTTGAAATTTTCCATATAGGGCGAGCGAATGTGCTGATCCACTCCGAACGCATCACCCATCGCACTCGGAAACCCATAGACGGGCACCCCCGGGTCGAGCGGCCCGAGATTGGCGCTCGCCGATGAAATTGGATTGGGGCCAAAACCCGAATAGGCTACTCCCGGATCGAAGCCGCTGTTGAACGGCAAATGTCCCAAAAACATGTCCTGTGAGAACGCATCATAGAAAATCCCGTAACCGGCACGCACCACCGTTTTCCCCTTGCCGCTCACATCCCAAGCGACGCTAACCCGCGGCGCCCAGTTGTTGTAGTCCGGCTGATACAACCGGCTCTGGCCGAGAATGATGGGTTGGCCATTCGTAGGATCGATGTTGGTAAAGTTGCCGTGCTTTTCCTGGACGATACCGAAGTAGTCGTAACGCAGCCCCAGGTTCACGGAAAAGTTTTTCTTCCAACGGAAACTGTCCTGGATGTATCCAGCGTGCGAATTTTCAAAGGTATTGCGATTGGTATTGCCCTGGCGTTGTGCGCCGCCGGTGGGTGTACCGGCCAGAAATTCCTGCAGGCCAGTCTCAATCAAGGCACCTGTAGTTGAATCTACCTGGTCGCTGAAGGAAAGATTGCCGCGGAAGCCGCGATTGAAAATTTGCGAGATGGAAGTGCGGCGAAATTCGTAACCAAACTTGATGTCGTGCTTCCCGGCCTTCCATGAAATATTGTCGATGTAATGCCAGTTGGTATCCACACGCTGCCGCGCGTCGCCATTATCGGCGCCGATCGGCGCGAAGCCAGAGACGCTAATCTTGGGCAAACCAAAGTCATACGGCGTTGCTCCGGTATTCAATCCGATGGATGAGGGATCGAAGCTGCGGTCCTGCGGAAAGAAGCCTTCGGCGAAACGGTTCCACCCCAGGCGCGCCTCGCTCACAATGGACGGCGAAAGGGTCGACACATACGATAGCGAAATAAGCTGCACACGAGTGGGTGTCGCCGTGTTGTACCCCGGCACCAGCCCCCCGCCGACCAGAGCGAGGGGGAAACTCTGCTGGCTGTCTCCAATGTAGTAGCGGCCCGTCAGTAGATTGTTCGCATTGAAATTGTGGTCGATTTTTACGATCGCGCTGTCCACACGATTCGAAAATGGCGTTGCCAGGGAAATGTTGGCCGTCACCGGAGTTTGCCCATCAGTGCCGTCGGAGATGCAGGAACCTGCAAGATTGGGGGTCGGCCAGGGATTTTTCGCTAGTAGATTGGCGATGACCCCGTTCACCGTGCCGCCATTCGCGGCCGTTGCTGTGGCTATGTCTTGCGCGGTAGGTACGCACGCGGTACTGGCTTCGGCGCCTTTTTCGCGCATGGCTTCGTAGTCCACAAAGAAGAAAGTCTTATCGCGCTTGATGGGGCCGCCTATCGCACCTCCGAACTGGTTGTTGTGGAACGGATTTTGTGGCGAGCCCACCTGGTTGAAGTAATTACGCGCGTCCAGCGCGTTATTGCGCAGGAATTCAAAACCCGTGCCGTGGAAATCGTTGGTGCCGCTCTTGGTAACAATATTGATCACCCCGCCCGCGCTCCGTCCATACTCCGATTCGAAGTTGGACAGCACGCGCAGCTCCGCGATCGCTTCGATGGGAAGAATCGTCGCAGGCGTACCGAACACCCCGGCTTCGTTGATCGCCGGATCATTGCGGTAGCCATCGTTCATATCTGTGCCGTCGAGGAGGAAATTGTTAGACCGTCCACGCGCCCCGTTAACCGAGAAAATACCGTAGGAACCCGGAGAATCGGTGATTTGATCCGGCGAACCTGCCACGCCCGGCACGAGAAAAATCAATTTCTGGTAGTCACGGCCATTGACCGGCAGATTCGTAACCACCGTCGATTCGATGATGCCGCCCAGCGTATTCGAAGTGGACTCCACCTGCGGCAAAGTGTCCCCGGAGACTTCCACGGTTTCCGAAACGTTCCCGGGCTGCAACACCACATCGGCCCGCCGTTCGGTGGAGACTTCCACACTGATGCCGTTAACGACCCCCAACTTAAAGCCGGATTTTTCCACGCTTACACTGTAATTCCCGATCGGCAGTTCCGGCGCGCTATAACTGCCGTCATCGCCGGTAGTCGCCGTGCGTGTGAGCCCAGTGTCGTTGTTTTTAACGCTCACGTTGGCCCCGGATATCGCTAGACCGGAGGTATCCGTCACCGTGCCGAGAATCGTTCCGCGAAAAGTCTGTGCGCTGGCGCTGCCCGTCAGTGCGCTTAGAACCAAGAGTGCGGCCAGGGCGAATACGCACACTGCGGCCAGTTTGCGGATACATGCAGTCATGA
>DATCOK010000539.1:0-3065 GCA_036564765.1 Candidatus Acidiferrum sp.
ACCTGCAACTGGTCATCAGCGCGTCTTATGATCTGCTGAAGAAGTCACGCCAGGAGATTATCGATCTCTGCCTGCGCGAAGTGCGCCAGGCCTTGCCGCGCGCGCAGCAAGCGGAACTGCTGAAGGCCACGGTGATCAAGGAAGTCGCCGCCACATTTTCTCCCCAACCGGGCGTGGACCGCTGGCGCCCCGCGCAGCAAACTAAAATCCCGCAACTCTTTCTGGCCGGCGACTGGACCGCGACAGGCTGGCCCGCCACCATGGAAGGCGCAGTCCGCAGCGGCTACCTGGCCGCCGAAGCCGTCTTACGCGCAGCCAACACCCCCCAAAAAATCCTCCAACCCGACCTGGTCCCCGACGGCTTCATGTCCTTGCTGACTCCCAAACCTTAAACAAAAGTTTTCGGGCGAATTCTTACTCCTGTTCTTGTGCGCGCACGCTGGTTAACCAGGGCCAACAACTCGCTGATTACTATTTTTGAAATTTAGACCTCCAATCCCCGGAACTTTCTCCCCCTTCGCAGGGAAATACCATCGAGAAACACAAACAACGCATATGAGCCAAGAGATCCTCATCTCTAACCAAGGTCACCAGGCGGAGCGACGGCGGCACCGGCCGATCGGCTCCCCTGTGGCCTTGGGGCTCTCCCCAACCGAAGGTCGCCTTGCGCTCATCCGCAACTTAGTTTCGGTGGTGGTGTTTTGTTACCTGGGTCTTGGGGTGTATTCAATGTGGGTTTACTGCCTGACGATGTGGCCCAAGCTCCGGTGGCTATCGCTAAAGAATTAAAGGTCTCCTCACAGCCATTTCGGCAATGCGCCCATCTAACACTCCGTCGCTATGGTGTGCACACCCTGGCCCTCAGCCTGAGAAATTCCAAAGGTGGGAAATGAACAGAACAATGTGGAAGGGAAGTCGCGGCGCGCTTGGGATAGCCTCGGCAGTAATTGCAGTTGCATTCACCTGCGTTTGCGTCGGTGCGTCCTCCTACGCCCAAGGGCTTCCGCAAAACTCAGCCGCTGTAAATAACGCCGGACCCAGCGCCTATGACGTTGGGCGTGAGACCGCCGTGAGCGGCAAAGTCGTGCAGTACAGCAGCGCCTCCGCCAAAGGAGCGCATCTTGTGTTGCAAACTTCCTCCGGCACACTCGACGTTCACGTTGGCAATCCTCGCTTGCTCGCCGCCAATCGATTCACTTTGCAGGCCGGAGACGAAGTAACCGTCACGGGAGAAACTGTCGCGCTCGGCAACTCCGCGATGTTCGCCGCGCGCGTCCTTCGGAAGGGAACCCAATCGTTGGCGGTGCGCACCAAGAACGGCATGCCGCTATTCCCGACCGCGCGCACCGCGGACGGCAAAATTGTTCCGCCGGCAGGTGCGCGATGAAAATTCCGAAGAGTCAGAAGCGGCGCACAAATCGTCTGTGGTTAGCCAGCGCACTCTTTGCCGGACTATTCGTCGCGGCGTGCGGCGGAGGCGGGATTACCACGACTCCGCCCCCGACGCCCGGTCCCGGACCGCAAGGCAGCTTCTCCGTCGCCAGCCTGAATGGCACTTACGCGTTTTCCATGAGCGGGACAGATAACTTGCAGGGATTGTCCATCTCGCGTATCGGCAGCTTCCACGCTGACGGCCAAGGCAACATCACCATGGCTATCGAAGACGTAAACGACGGCGGCTCCTTCAGCACCTTCAACTTCACCGCCGCTCCCACTTCGAACTACACCATGTCTTCCGACGGTAAAGGTGTGCTGACGCTGAGCCATCCGGATCCCGCGAACGCCAGTGTGACGGACACCTTCACGTTCAGCATCGTTCTCGATTCCACTTCCGGCGGATTGTTGATCGAAACCGACGGCTCGTCCACCATGAGCGGAAACGTCCACCTGCAGAACATCACCAACACCCTCGCGCAAGCCTACGCCTTCGACTTCAGCGGTCTCGACCTTGGAAACCAAAGCTCCGCATCCTTCATCGGCCAGTTCACCACCAACGGCGTCAGCGGCGTGACCGGCGGCACCATGGACGTGAACGACGGCGCTTCGCCTTCCGGCGCGCTCACGCTTCAACCGAGCACCATCACCATGGACGCCACCAACTTCAGCAATTTCGGCCGCGGCACCATGACTCTGAACACCACCATCAGCAGCCAGGTGCTCAATCTGAGTTACGTCTTTTACGTGGTCGACGCCAGCCACATGATCTTCATCGAGAACGATACGGTGGCCGAAACAATTGGTTCCGCCCTCGCCCAGACCAACGTCCCGACGAACGTGAGCGCGCTTGCCGGAAGTTTTGTCTTTGCCGAAGGCGGCGGCGCTTTCGGATCCGGCACCTTCGGCCCGTTGACCCGCGCCGGCCGCTTTACCGCCGACGCCAACGGCGCGCTCTCCAACGTCAGCCTCGACGAAAATTTTATCGGCGGCGTCAACGCTTTTCCCAAGAGCACATTCTCGAACGTCAGTTTCACCATCGATCCCGCCGGCACCGGACGCGGCACGCTGAACTTCACCGACGTAACCAAAAACCAGCCCTTCGTTTGCATTTTCTATCTGGCTTCGGCCACTCAAGGTTTCATTCAGGATAATTCCGCCAACATCGTGGCCGACGGCTCGCTGAATGCCCAGAGCGGCACCTTCACTGCGGCTTCGCTGGCCGGTAACTACGCCATTAATTGGAGCGGCTCGAATCTTTCAAACGGCTTTGAGGAAGATTTTGCAGGCGTCATCCCCGTCACGAGTGCGAGCTCTAACAACATCAGCAATGGTGTGGTGGACTTCACCGAACTGGGCGACGGCAAGATTTTCACCGATGTTCCCGTGAACGGCCTCATCACCTTGCAAGGTGACGGCACGCTGGGCGGGACGCAGGGGAACGCCTTCCAATTGACCACCGCGCAAACCGTCTCCACTACCTTTAACTTCCGCGCCTACCTGATCGACGGCAACACCATTCTGTTCGTGGGCGTAGACAATGGGAGGACCGTGATCGGCACCGCCATTCGCCAGCAATAAGCGAATCGCAGCGCCGTCTGTCACGGCCAAAAAAACGCGGTGTATTACTG
>DATCOK010000540.1:0-3879 GCA_036564765.1 Candidatus Acidiferrum sp.
CCATGGAATCGCGCGCGGCTCTTTCGCCGGATGCCTGCACCGGCCTCGAAGCCAATTTACGTTTCGGCCAGCCCGAAACCATGGAGAGTCGTGTCTTCGGGAGGCTTTCCGCGTGGCAGAACTGGATTTTCATTCGCCCCAACGCCGTCGGACCTAGCGGCGCACTAAAAGTCTACGGCACTGGTTCACCGGTAAAATTTAACTTTGAAAAAGTGTAAACAGGTTCGCACCAGCCAGGGAGAGCAGTCATGATCGACTACACCGAAAAAATTCCAAATAACGTGGATTTGGGGCGCGACCGCGTGCTCCAGCGGGCTCTCGAGCATTGGCAGCCGGCGTACATGAGTTGGTGGTATGACATGGGGCCGACGGAAAGCCACAATTACGAAGTCTATCTGCGCACCGCCATCACTGTGGAGCCGGACGGCTGGGCCAAATTCGGTTATGTGCGCATGCCGGAGTACCGCTGGGGAATTTTTCTGCAGCCGCGCACCACGGAGCGGCAGGTAAATTTTGGCACGCACAAAGGCGGTCCCGCCTGGCAGGAAGTTCCCGGCGAATATCGTTCCACGCTGCGCCGCGTGATTGTTACGCAAGGCGACACCGAGCCCGCCTCCGTCGAGCAGCAACGCATGCTGGGCATGTGCTGCCCGTCGCTGTACGACCTGCGCAATATTTTTCAGGTGAACGTGGAAGAAGGCCGCCATCTGTGGGCCATGGTTTATCTGTTGCATCGCTATTTTGGACGCGACGGCCGCGAAGAAGCCGAAGCGCTGCTCGAGCGGCGATCCGGCGACGTCGACAATCCCCGCATTCTGGGTGCCTTCAACGAGCCCACGCCGGACTGGCTGGCGTTCTACATGTTCACGTTCTTCACCGACCGCGATGGAAAATTTCAGCTGAGCGCTTTGGCGGAATCTGGTTTCGATCCGTTGGCGCGCACCTGCCGCTTCATGCTGACGGAAGAGGCCCATCACATGTTTGTCGGAGAAACCGGTGTCAGCCGCATTCTGCAACGCACCTGCGAAGTCATGGCCGAGCACAAGGTCGAAAGCCCCGCGGACGTCCGCGCGCTGGGCGTCATCGACCTTGAAACTATGCAGAAATACTTAAATTTCCACTACAGCGTGACCATCGATCTCTTCGGCTCGGACGCTTCCTCCAACGCCGCCACGTACTACACCACCGGCCTCAAGGGCCGTTACGACGAAACCAAAATTGCGGACGACCACGTGCTGACCGACGAGGTTTACCCCGTCTTCGAAGTAATCGGCAATAAAATCGTAGAGAAAAAAGTGCCGGCGTTAACCGCCCTGAATGAGCGGCTACGCGATGACTACATCCATGAAATTCAGGCTGGCGTGGACCGCTGGAACCGCGTGGTCGAAAAGGCTGGCATTCCATTCCGATTGCACCTGCCGCACAAGGGCTTTCACCGGGCCATCGGAAATTTTGCCGGTCACTTCATCAGCCCCGAGGGCGAAGTGTTGACCAAGGAAGCCTGGCAGAATCGCGAGCGCGACTGGCTGCCCGCGGCGGAAGATCACGCCTTCGTGCAATCGCTCATGACCGGCCGCGTCGTGGAACCAGGCAAATTCGCAAATTGGATCGCGCCGCCCATCCGCGGCATCAACGGCCAGCCACTGAACTTCGAATACGTCCGCTTCAACTAGCGAGCGTCGACCAACCCACAAGAAGGGCTCTTGCATCCGGTTGCCCCACTCGCTGAGTTTGCTTTGCGGGGGATTTAGTAAGCAACCGGCACAAATCCGATTCCTCCGCGCTTTGCTACCTAAATCCGCTCGTCACTCCGTATCGACGGGCGTACCACTCTGTCCCGGGCTTTTCTGAGCGAGAATCGCTTGCCAATTGATGATGGCGTTCCACACCAAGCGATGGTCTCCGCGATTCAGGTCACGGTGAAACGGGTTGAAATTGAAGATGACCACATGGCCGCGACCCTCGGGCATGTCTAGGATCGCAGGGCGGCCGATAAGTCCGGCCTCGCCCCAGACCTGCCCGCTCACGAGAAATGGCGCGCCTTCGCGGTCGCCCCATTCGGCAACGATGGCGCTACGATCCAGCGGGCCGTCGAGACAGGTGGTGCAATACGCCATCCGCAGCCAACTGCGCGGCGCATCGTACAGCGGAAAATTCTGCCGGAAGAGCGTGGTGCGCGCGGGATAACCGTACGCGATCGGATGGTCCGGGCGTGCGAAACTAGCGCGCACATGCGCACCGGGAGTGCGCGTCACCGCGTCATTCGCCGCTGCCGCTGCCTCCGCGCCGCCTCCCTGTGTGCTGCGCGGAACGCCACCGGAAACACGGCGCACGCCGCGGACAATGCCGCCTTCCAGCGCCAGCATCGAACCGCTGCCGAGAGTCACGAGCAAGCCTCCGTCCTCCACAAACGACTGAAGTTTCGCCAGTCCTTCCCACCCGATGCCACCGGTGATGTCGTCCGATTCCGCGGGCGTGCCGAACGCCGGCGTCTGCGGAGTTTTTTTGTACGGCATGGGTCCCCAGCGTTTCGGCAATCCCTGAATCTGTTCGGCGAGTTCGAGATCAACGTGGCCGTAGATCAGCACATCAATTTTGTCGCGCAGTATGCCCGCACGAATATCTTCATCGCGAACATACGCATAAGGAATTTTTCGCTGATCCAGCGAGTAGCGAATCCACCCGATCGAATCGGTGTCGGCCCATGGCACCCACACGCCGAGCCGTGGCGTTTTCGTCGTGTGGTGCGGCACATCAGGAGCGCCAGCGACGCTGGCGAAGTCGAGTCCCAATTCCGCCGCGGTGCTGCGCAGCACATCTGGCAGACCGTCCTGCGATGGGAGAATCCAGGACCCCGGTGGAAAATCAATGTCGCCCGCGCGAAACGCTTTCTCCGCAATTTCTACCTTAAAATTCGCCAGCCGGTAGCGCGCCGCAAACAATCCTTCCTGCCCCGTGTCCTTCAGTAGAAAGACCGGCCCCGAACCGGATACGTTTCCCGCCGGGTGCGGTTCTTCTTTCAGCGGCGTGAGCGCCGCGTTGTGAATCGCAGCATCCGCGATGGGAATCGCCTGTAAATGATAATGCGCGGGCAATTCCCAGGAAACGTCGTCATACGGCTCGCCTCCGCCTTTGGGAAAATGCTGCGGCGTGAGCAAGTCGACCGCGTAATTGCGATACGGCTGATCAAGCCGCACCACGTAAGTCCCCACTGGATAATTTCCCTCTTTCAGATGCAGTTCGCTTTGCGCCCGGCCGACTTCAATTCGTTGTGCGAGAAGTCGCCCGACCATCTGCGCTACGCGCGTCGGGTCTCCTTGATTTTCGGGAATCACGAAGGCGTAAGGTGCTTGCTCGACGCCCTTGCGCCACGAGTCCCAGCCTTTGCGATAAAAATTACGCAGCAGCTCCTTCGCATTGCGCGCGGCGTAATCGAGGATGACCAGCGCCCCAGTCTCCTGATAATTCAAATTGTCGCGTGCGGACCACACCACTTCCGGGGAAGGCGGCGGGACCGGACGATACCACTCCATGGTCAGCGCGCTCGCCGGCACGCTGCGCCGCAGCGTTTCCGCCGTGCCGTTGCCCCAAGTTTCGTAGCCACGCCCGATGCTGTTGTGGTTCATGGCCACGGAGTCGAGATAAAGATGGCTGAAGGCTTCGCCAAAATTCCAAGTTGATACTCCCGGCATGCCCATGGCCGTCATGCTCTGCACTTCGTGAAAGCTCATCTCCAGAAATTCGCTGTAGGTGATGGGATCGATGTTGGGGTTGTACGGGCCGGTGCCATTCCAGGTCATGAGGAACGGCGAGCCTTCGTGCAAGTCATGGACCACCGTGGGATGCCATTCGTGAAACATGCGGTGCACGGCCTTGGTG
>DATCOK010000541.1:0-8553 GCA_036564765.1 Candidatus Acidiferrum sp.
CCCTCCACCCGCGCCCGCGCCCGCAACTCCGCCATCCGCTCCTCCTCCCGCTCGCGCGTTCTGGCAGACCCTCACACACTTCGATGCGACAAAGCTTTCCGCGCCACGCGCGTTCCGCAATTCCGTCGGCGTAGTGCTTCCGCTGATCGTCGGCTTCGCACTGCAGATGCCGCGCGGCGGACTGGTGGTCGCCAGCGGCGCGCTCAACGTTTCCTACTCGGACGGCAGCGATCCTTACCTGGTGCGGGCCAAGCGCATGCTGGCCTCCACGTTTCTGTGCGCCCTCGCGGTGTTTGCTGGCGCTATGTCCGGAAGGATTCACTTTTTTGCCGTGGTCCTCGCGACAGCCTGGGCCTTCATCGCCGGAATGTTCGTGGCGCTCGGCGGCGCAGCACCGGATCTCGGCGTCATCAGCTTGGTCACGTTGCTCATCTACTCCGCGCAACCACTGACGCCGCAGCAAGCCGCGGTCTCCGGTTTGCTCGCACTGTGCGGCGGCTTGTTGCAAACCGTATTGTCGGTGGCCCTTTGGCCCGTGCACCGTTATGATCCCGAGCGTCGCGCTCTCGCCAATCTGTACCAGGAACTCGCCAATCGCGCCGCCACTTCGCTCAATGCCCTGACCGCGCCGCCGGCCAGCGTGCACAGCGAGCAGGCACAGGAAGCGCTCTCGGCTCTCGGACGCGACGGCAATCCGGAGAGCATGCGTTATCGCGCGCTGCTCACTCAAGCGGAACGCATCCGCCTGACGCTGCTGATTCTTTCGCGTTTGCGGCTGCGCATGGAACGCGAAAGTCACGAACACGCGGGCGTGGCGATCCTGACCTATTACCTGGAACTTTCTGCCGCTGTCTTGCGAGAGGTCAGCGATGCGCTTACGCGGACTATTACAACAGGCGCGGCTCAATCCGAAAACATCAGCACCGCGGCACTGGATGAAATCGCCGCGCAACTGCGCGAAGAAGAAAAATCCATCCCGCCATCCTTCCTCGCCGCCGTCGTCAAAGACGCCATTTTCCAGATGGACGCGCTCAGTGGCCAACTCCGCGCCGCGCTGGACCTCGCAAAAAACAATGCCGCCCCCGAATCATCCGGTGACCCGGAGCCGTTGGTGCCTGCTGCGTGGCGCCACACGCTCAGCAACCGCTTGGAGGCGTTGCGCAGCAACTTAAACCTGCAATCACCATCATTCCGTCACGCGCTCCGTCTCGCCACGATGGTAATGCTCGGCGATATTCTTGGTCGCAGCGTCTCCTGGCGCCGCTCCTACTGGCTGCCCATGACCATCGTGCTCGTTCTCAAACCGGAATTCACCGCGACCTTTACGCGGGGACTCCTGCGCATCGCCGGCACCATCGTCGGCTTGCTGCTGGCCACCGGACTATTTCATTTCCTCGATCCCAGCATGGATTTGCAAGTCATCGGAATTTTTATTTTTGTCTACCTGCTCCGCTGGCTGGGACCTGCGAATTACGGCGTCTTCGGCGTGCTGGTCAGCGCGTTGATCGTTTTGTTGCTGGCCGTCGCTGGTGTGCCGCCGAAGGAAGTGATTTGGGCGCGTGGTTTGAACACGGCATTGGGCGGCATGCTCGCTCTGTTGGCCTACGGATTGTGGCCCAGTTGGGAGCGCACCCGTGTTTCGGAACGCATCGCGCAAATGCTGGATGCGTACAAAAACTATATTCATACGCTCGTGAACTTGAACGCGGCGAGCGACACGCCGCTCCGGGAACTCGACAAATCCCGCCGCGGCGCACGCATCTCGCGTTCCAATCTCGAGGCCTCCATCGACCGTCTCAGTTCCGAACCCGGAACCGCGCGCCTGCAGATGGATCGCCTGAGCGCTGCCTTAGCCAGTTCGCACCGCTTGGTTCATGCCGCCATGGCTCTCGAAGCCATTTTTTCGCAGCATCCCGAACTCTCCGATTCGCCGCCCCTCAAAAAATTCGCTGTCGCGGTGGAAACCACGCTCACCTTGCTTGCCTGCGCGTTGCGTGGCGCGCGGGTCATGCCGAGGGACTTTCCCGATCTGCGCGGAGAATATCGCCTGATGATCGCGGCGCGCAGCCCGGCGGCCGACGCCAGCTTCACGCGCTTCGACTCCATCAATATCGAAGCCGACCGCATTACCAACAGCTTGAACACCCTTGCAGAACAGGTGGTGGAATGGACGCGTTCTCCAGAATTTCTAGCCCTCTACGCCGCGCAACGTAGTTCCTCGCCGACGCCATCCGCCAGACACGCGTAACGTTGCCTACGGTTTCACCGTGGAAAACCGCAGTATGCTAGCCAGACGCTCATGCGGAGTAATGCCGATGAAACCGCCATCTCGCCGTAAACTTTTCGGAGCTGCCGCCGGCCTTATTGCGGCCACGATTTTCAAACCGCCACGCCTCGGTCTGTCGCAATCCCGTCGTAAAAACCTGCCTGACCCGCCGCTGCCCGGCGACCCGCAGCAGCGCGACAAGGTGGCCACCCCCGCCGATCCCAAAGTGCCGCAGCAAGCCGCGCGGCATCAGCGGGAAGAAAATTTTCGCGCTGGGGTTGAAAAATTATATGGATTGACCGGCGAATTGCGGGAGGACCTGAAACACGCGACTGCCGCGGACGTGCTGTCCGTGAAAATGTACAAACGCCTGCAGGAGATTGAAAAGCTGGCAAAACAACTGGAGTCCGCGGTGAAAGGCTAGCTGCACCGAAAAATAACTAGTTTTCCTTGTCGGTCGAACCGTCGCCCGGAATGGTGAACTGATGGGTGATCTTTCCGTTGTGGCCGTTTTCTTTTAATTCCTTCGGCCCTTCTTTCATCAATCCTTCGAGCGTGGTCTGCGAGTGCTCGTCCACGGCGCTAACCGCCGCGACCAGACAGGAGTACAGAAACGCCTTGATGCCGGTGCGAAATTGATCGGCCGACTGTTCCGCCGCGCGTGCCACATCCGTCTCAAGCGTGCGCCGCCGGTTCTCATACGCAGTGCGGCTTTCGGCATCCAGCGAAGCCAGTGCGGAAGTTGCCTTCTGCGATGCTTCCGAAATCATGGTGTCCACCTGCGACTGCAGTTGTCGCCGGAACTCCTCCACCGCGTCGCCCGCCGCAGTGTGCATCAGCGCGCGAGCCTCCGCGGCGCGCGCTTCCATCTGCGCTGCGGCCTCACGCGCCACCATCTGTTTGTCTTCCATCAAGCGAATCAGATGCCGGTCCGACACGCGCGTCGCCGACGATTCGAATTCTTGCGTGGCCCGTCGCACCGACTCTTCCATTCGATCGCGCACCTTGCTTTCAAACAAGCTCGGCTCGATCGCCAGTTCGGATTTGCCTACGGCGTTCTTCGATTCCGCCAGTTCGCTGGTCACCAATTTTTCCAGCCGGTCGGAAACTTCTTGCATCTGCCGCCGCTGCGCGGCTTGCTGTTCTTCCCATTGCGCCCGCATGTCCGCTAGCCGCGCTTCCATGCGGTTCAGCATGGCCTCTTCGGAAGATCGCAGGATCGGTTCAATATTCTGCGCGGGCGCCCCGGCGGTCTGCGCCGTGGTGCGCTGCAAATCGTCAATCTTGCACAGCGCGTTTCTCACCGCTTCGTCCAACTGCGAGGAGATCGCCGCTTGCATAGCCTGTTCCGCTGCTTGCTGCAATTTTGGGCGAACAGACAAAACCAGTTGGTCGGACGTGATCACGAATCGCTCCGTCTTCGGCGCCGCGGAAGCTTTTCCGCTTTCTTGCGCACTCGGATTTGGTACTGCTTGCGGTCCACTCGCCACTCCATTCGCAGGCGAACCGGCCATCGGCTCGCGCGGCAAACTTCCGCCAGTGGCGAGATGCGTGGTCGACGCCTCGGCTCCACTTACTTTCCAGTCGGGCGGCGGAGTAGGCACGCCCCAGACGTTCGATGGATTCTCCAACTCCACACCAATTTGAAAAAGTTCCCGCGGCGAATCGGGCGTATGAATCGAGCGCACCTGCGCGCGCATCAGCGGTGAACGCGCTTGTCCATCGGACTCGAGCACTTGCAGACCGATCCACGAGCCGATCGGGTATTCATGGCGCGATGGATATCGGCAGCCGTGCAGATTCACGCTAACCGAAGAGGTTTTTTCCTGAAACGGCTGGCCTAATCCGTTTTTGCCGAGGACAATTAAAGTGACCGGATGGTCGATACGAGTGCTGCGACGTGCTTCTATACCTGCGTATTTTGCGCTGGTTGCCGGACTCACACTTCTACCTCCAGAGGTGCGTGAAGCGTACCACCCATCTCGACAGTGTGCCAAATGAAACATGCGGCTGCGTGAATTTTGGCAGCCGTATGTTTCAATCTAAGTATCTTCGCGTACCCGGACTACGAGACCGCAGACCAACGGATACATAGTCCTTCCTCACTAACTCGAGTACTCGGTGACTACTGCGAGGCCGCTTGCGTTGAGTCTGCGCTGAACACCGTGACTTCCACGCGGCGATTCTTTTGGCGCGCTTCGCGTCCTTTACCTTCGTCCACCGGTTTATCCTTGCCGAGGCCCACGATCTGGATGCGATACACCGGCATATTGTGCTGGCTGACCAGGTAGGTCTGCACTGCTTCCGCGCGGCGGCGGCTCAGGTCCAGGTTATGCTCCACGGAACCGCTGCTATCGGTGTAACCCTGGATCGCCACGAAGTAACGCTTCAAACTTCCCACCTGCCCGGTGGCCAGTTGGTCAAGTTGCGCCCGGCCATCGTCAGTCAACTTCGCGGAGTCAAACTTGAACTGCACCGTGACGTTGCCCGCCGCCTTGTAATCGTCGATATTCCCGAGGCGTTGGTTCAACTCATTCTGCAAATCGGAGCGCACCTGGTCGGACTTCTTCGAAGCCGCGTCCGCCCGTCCCAAAGCGTCCGTAGCGCGCGCGTCCGCCGACGAAGCCTTCTCATCCGCGGCGCTGATCTTCGGCTCGTCTGCTTCCAACTGTCTTTGCGTGCTCTTCTGATTCTTATCGACTTCCGCGACCTTCTGGTTCGTCGGGTCCACTTGCTGCCCAACATATTTCTTCGTGGCGCAGCCGCCCAGCAAAAGCACGCTGGCGACCATGGCAATTTCGATTTGCCGCTTCATGAACTCTCCTCGGTGCAAGATTGAGCTGGGTGCTCAAATGGCCCAAAAAATTTACTTGTTGGCTGGGATGAAGCAAGCTGGAATTGCAGATCCGTTTGACCCCCACATCTTACTGGAAATTTCTCCAACTTGCCACTACTGCAACAATTACTTCGCGGTAATGCGGTCGCGAATTCTTTCATAGGTCGCATCGGAAATCACTTCTTTTCCCACCAACTCCTGTTTGTCGCGATAGGGCCGGCCCGCAATAATGCGCCGCGCATCGCGATGATCGATTCCCGGCAGCGTCACCAATGCGTTTTCCGATGCGGAGTTGAGGTCCACCAGCGCATGCGCTCCACGCTTCCATCCTTCGCGCACGCCTTCCGCTGCCGCCTGCGCTTCGTCGGCAGCTTCGGCTGCGGCCGCGCCGATTTTTCTTCCCGCGTCCTCCAGCGCAGGCTTCGCCCGCTCCGTCGCCTTGGCCACTTCATCGCGGGTACGTTCCTGCCTCGCTCGTTCGTCTTCGGCGGAATTTCCATTCCAGTTGCAACCACTCAATAGAAGAGCAACTGCTCCCAGAATTAGCGTCAGGCTTTGCCGCTGTGCACTCATGCTCGCGTCGCTCCACGCCTACAGTATTTCACCGATACTCCCGTATGCAAACTTTTGCCATCGCCGGGCAGAAAATCACCACTCATATTAGATGCCGGAGCCATGCCGTTGGAGTTCCGAATCCCCTATGTGGCAGGGAGCGCTTCGAGCTTAGCCGGGCGGAGGCGGTAACAATCATCTTTGCCGTATTTTACGGCACGACCTCAAAGCCTTCTAATCCAAGCCACGTATTCATCAGTGTGGAATCTGAAGTGCTTCTGATCACGCCGGGGAGTTCATGCACATAAAACTGACTATGCTGGTTGCTGTCGTACTTCTATGCGTCTCGGGGTCTGCCCGGGGAGATTCGCTCAAATCCAAGCCGGAAACCAAGGCCATCCACTTCACTGCCGCATCGCATGATTCCGATGACGACGCGGACGTGAAATCCGTCTCAACCCAATTCAAGACAACGGAACACAATAATAAACACGTTTTACATTTCGGCGAGAACAAGGCGGTAAAGGTTGTGAGTCTGGGCGCCACTTCGACGTCTCCCGCCACGGGTGACGGCGATGGCGATAGCGATGATCCAGCGACAACCCCTGAACCGGCCTCCATCGTGCTCTTGGCGATTGGTCTCGTCGGCGTGGGATTGTTCGTAGTTCGCCGCAACGTTTCGCTGGTTTAAGCTCGGCAACTCGTAAGAAGCTTCAGGTCGTCCCGGACCCCCCTCCGGGACGATTTTTTATTTGTGCGCGCCGCTCGAATAGCCGTTACGCCGTTTCGCTGGTCATGATGAAGAGCGGCTTCATCTCGAAGCTGGCGTAATGCGGGCGCAGCCGCTTGGTGTTGTAGTGCTCCTTCACGTTTACCACTTTTTTCGTGGAGATCACCGTCTCGATGGGCACATTGTCGTAGCGCCCATTCTTCAGCACCACCAGCCGCCCGTGTTGTTTCGATAGCAGCAAATCCAGGGCCAGATTTCCATAAGCCATCGGCACGATCGAGTCGATGGCGTCCGGGTCTCCGCAGCGCACCAGGTATCCTAGCTTCTGATTGATGACGTCGATGGTCTTTCCATTGTTGAACTTCGGCGAAAGCTCTTTTAATTTCTCCGACACCAGGTCGCCGATGCCACCCAATTTTTTATGTCCGAAGGCATCTGCGGCGTCGTGTTCAAAAACCATCTCTCCGCCTTCAAACATCGCGCCTTCTGAAACGATCACCGTCGAATAGCGGCTGGGATTTTTTCGCCGGTCGGCGCTCAGCAGTTCCGCCAGTTGTTCGATATTGAATTTGTGTTCCGGAATCACGCAGCGGTTGGCCGCTCCGGCCATGGTCGGCAGCATGGCGCTGAATCCCGCGTATCGCCCAAACACTTCCAGCACCATGAAGCGCTCGTGCGAACCCGCCGAAGTCCGCAGATCGTTGGTCATATGAATCGTGCGGGTCACGCAAGTGCTGAAGCCGATGCAGTAATCCGTGCCCGGCACGTCGTTATCCATGGTCTTGGGAATGCCGATGACGTTGAATCCCTCTTTGTGCAACCGCACGCCGTAGCTGAGAGTGTCATCGCCACCGATGGGAATCAGATACTCTACCCCCAGCCACTCCAGGTTTTTCAGCACCTCGGAAGTGAGGTCGTTTTTATCCGCGGTGAAGGAATCCTTGAGGTGCGTCGGCACGCTCGCTTTGCTCACCCGGCTGGGATTTGTCCGCGATGAATGCAGGAAGGTTCCGCCGGTGCGACCCGCTCTGTTCACAAGTTCTTCCGTAAGCAATTGATAATTTTCGGAATTGTCATGCTTTTCGTCGCGCACCATCTCGACTAGCCCGGCCCAGCCGCGCCGGAATCCGATCACTTGGTAGCCCTCCCGCAGCGCGCGAAAGGTCACGCCGCGAATCGCCGGGTTCAACCCTGGTACATCGCCCCCACCCGTCAAAATCCCGATCACGCCTTTTTTCAAATTAACGTTGGCCATATCGATCTTCCTCTTCCGTTATTGAGGTATTCAGCCGCCCGCCGCATCAACTTCTTTCGCCGTATAAAGGAAGAATAATTATCCACGGCGGCGCGCCTTTTAGAAAGCCGCCATTGTCTTGCGCCAGATTGTTCTTCGTCGTTCGCCGGGGTGGAGGGAGGTAACGGGCCCGGGATTGCTTCGTCCAGTTTAACTTTTCTTGCTGAACAGTTGCGTTCGGCGCGGCTCGTCTTTTCTTTTCGCTGCCACAGCCATCCTCGCCAGCCGCTGCCGCGCCACCACATGCTCGGGATCGATCGTCAAAACCTTGGTGTACAGCGGCTCCGCGCGCCACGGCAACTGCATCCTTTCAAATAATTCGCCCAGTTGCAGGTACGCGGTCTTGCCCCACGGATCCAGCGTGATCGCCAGTTGGTACTCTTCCACCGCTTCCTTGCGCAGGTGCGCGATGCACGCCATGTTCGCCGCCAGAGACACGCGGTAGCGCGCCACATTCGGCTCCATTCGAATGCATTTGCGCAGCCACACAATCGCTCCCGCAAAATTTTCTTCTCGCTGGCAAATCCACGCGAGTTTGAGGCACTCGTCGATCGATTCTTCCGCTTCGGTGCGCGACTGCCCGGCCATCAACTTCCGGTCATACAGCCCGCGTCTCCGTTCGTCGCACAATACGCTGTACGCTTCCGTGATCGCGCCCATCAGCTGCTGCAGCCGCCCGGTCCATTCCGATTGGCTCGCATGCCGGTCCGGATGGAATTTGCGCGCCAATTCATAGAAAGCCTTTTTGATCTGCTCGACTCCGGCGTTCGAATCGATTCCCAGCAATTGGTAGTGATTGCTCTTTTCGCAGAGAATAACGAAGTCGCTCAAATTTTCATCGGTAACGTCGTCGCTCGCGCGGGGCTGCCCGCGCC
>DATCOK010000542.1:0-1558 GCA_036564765.1 Candidatus Acidiferrum sp.
TTGCTATTGCTCGCGCGCCGGCGGCGTAATTGGTGAAGAGGTTCCCACATCCGTGAAGCGCACCTCATCGCCTTCAAGGGTCAAGTCGCGTTCAAGTTCGATGTCCAACGTCGAGCCGCGCGGTAGTTGCGCTTCCGGCCCGCGAGTCATCAACACCGCGGCAAGTCCTGCCAAGCCTCCCGCGCCGGCCCCAATGCCCAAACCTTTTGCGCTGCCGGCGATCGCGCCGATCCCCGCCCCGGTGGCGGTCGTGGTGGCCACGGTCTCGGCATCTTTGCCCTTGCCACCGGGTCCGGTCACTCGTCCTTCGGAATCGGTGGTTTCTTTTCCGCCGCTATCGGCGGTGCGCGGAGCACCAATCAGGCTTACCGTGTATCCAGTCGGAAAAATTAGGGTGGTCAGCTTCATGCGAAATTCGCCGCGGCCTTTTATGCGTCCTGGCCGTTTCGACTCAAGCAACTCGCCGCGGACGTAGGAGCCGATGGGAATGACCACGCGATTGTTCTGCGTGATGGGAAAATTGGTGCGGAGATAAATTGAATCGCCGGCCTTGGCGTTGCGGGTGGAAATTCCATTTTCCAGAACTACTGCCACGCGCGTGCCTGCCGAGACGACGATTCTTTCTGCACTTCTAGGGTGTGATGCGATGGTGGAGTGCGCGGTCTGGCCCACCGCCGGCGGCGCGGAAGTTTGCGGTCCGTCCGGTTGTTGCGCGAGCGCCACCGGAGCCAACCCCAGCAACCCAAGAACGCTCGCACCAATAAAATAAGCTACCGCTTTCTGGATGACTAAAATTCGCTGCATGAAGCACCTTCCCTTGTTTCTGGTCCGATGCGTTGGGGGAAATCGAGGATGCCCAATAGTACGCCTCACGGCGCAATAGCGCACGATCCAGGGTGGCCGGCGCATTGACCACTTCGACAGCCACACGTTACGCTGGCGGGCGATAAACGGAGGCTTCATGGCCAAACTGGCACTGATTTACGGGATGCGTTTACTTCCGGAAGACGACCTGGGCGAAGTGCGCGACGCCACCGTAGTGCTGAAGAATGGCCGCAGCGCACGCGTAACCATGCACCTGATTGAAGGCAGCAAGGAAGAGATTGAAGCCACCTTTCGGCAATCCATGGAAGCGTTTTTCGAAATGTATCCGGATATTTGAGGGCGCGGTGCGAGCTGAATTCTGCGGCTGCAGCTAGCGGTTTCCAAAATTCTCAGGATCGGCGTTGGGATCGCCCAGCGTATCGTTGATCAGCACGGTGGACTGCCCGGTCAATTCGAAGCGCTTGCGGCACTTGTAACAGGCCACCAAATCATCCAGCCGTACCATGTAGGAACTGGCTTTCGCGAAGCGCTTGCGGTCTTCTTCGCCCGCGCCGCGCGGCAACTCTTTTTTCTTGCGTGCGACTTTCCAGCGCACCGGAGCTTCGAATTCCCCGCGGCAGCTGGGGCACACCAGCTTTACTTTGCGTACTTCTTCTTTTTCGGTATAAAAATTGCGGTCATCCATAATTAGGCAGCGGGCGGGCTCACCGCTTGGTCGATTGTAACAAATTCG
>DATCOK010000543.1:0-4887 GCA_036564765.1 Candidatus Acidiferrum sp.
TGCGCCGCTCGCTCGGCGCCCGCAAAAAACACATCGTCATGCAATTCATGACCGAATCCGCCGTACTCGCCGCCGTGGGCGGCATCATGGGCTTGACGCTGGCCTACGGCATCGTCGCGCTTCGCTCCCAGTGCTTTGCGAATGCCAATCTCGCGCGTACGCTCCGTCACCGAGACCAACATGATGTTCATGATGACGATGCCACCGACCACCAGAAAGACAGCGGTGAGCGCTACAGCCACGGCGAAGAGGTTGCCGGTGATCTGCTTCCACAGTGCCATGATGGAGTCGGAGCCAAAGACCGCGAAATTATCGGGCGCGTCGAACGGAAGATGTCGCCAGGCGCGCAGCAGCATGCGGGCTTCGTCTTCCGAAGCGCTCATCACCTCGGCGTTGTGGGCCTGCACGAAAATGGTCACCCAGTCATTTTGCTTGTACCAGTCCTTGTGAAAGGTGGCCATGGGGATGAGGATGTAGTTGTCCTGCGACATGCCGAACGCGCTGCCGATTTCCTCAGCGACGCCGACGACTTCGTAGGTGTTGGTACCGGCGCGAATGGTTTTTCCGATGGGATCGACGGTGGGGAAAAACTTCTTGAGCACGTCGGTACCGATGAAGCACACCGGCGAGTGGTGTAATTCATCACCTTCGGTGAGGAAACGCCCCGCTGACAGGTTCATGTTGCGAATGTCGGCGTAGTTGGGCGTCACGCCAGTGAGGTCAGTGTTTTCCAGCAGGATGTTGCCGGAGCGCACGTCCATGACGCGGTCGCTGGTGGCGGCAACATTCGCCGCGGTTTTCATATTGTCGCGGAGGCGGTCGAATTCATCGAGACTCAGCAGCGGCCGCTTTTGCGCTTTGATCCAAGCGTCCTGGCTGGTGATGATGCCGAAGCGGTCAACGAGATAGACATTGGCGCCCAAGTTGGCCACTTTGGCCGCAACGTAAAAGTTCAGCCCGGCGACCACGCTCATGACCGCCACGAGGGTGGCTACCGCCAGGATGACACCGAGGAGAGTCAGGAAACTGCGGAGCTTATGGGCGCGCAGGGCATCCAGCGCCAACCGAAAGGTCTCCATTACGGTGACCAAGCCGCCCATGATGCGTCCACGGCGCTTTCGGGCCTTGACGCCGGGCGCGACAACAGGCAACCCGCTCAGCCGTTCGCTAGATGCTAAGCCCAAACTTCCTCCGTTGGTGTTCGCTGGTCACTGAGTACAGACGGGGAGAGGCACAGATTCGTTCCCGGAAACTTGTCTGATTAGACGCAAGGGCGAGCGAATTAACTCGTTTCATTCGTATTTTATCGCGTTTATGCGTGCCGGGGCCGGTACTTTACTCACTAAGATAATACGGGCCAGCGCGCTATTTGTTGCAGGTAACAACGCGGTATCAGTGCGGAAGGAATCTGGCGAGCAACAATTGAAATGCAGGTGGAATCTTATATCCTCGACTGGAAGCGGACTGGAAACGCCGGTAAACCATGTATACAGCGATCTTTATCCTCGCGAGCGTCCTCCTAGCGACTGCGGCCCAAACCGGCTACCCACAGGAGGCCGCCCCGCCGCGGCCTCCCGATGACCAGTGGAACCACGCGCTTTTCGACCGGGTCATCGAGAATCAGAAGAAAAACGATGCGGCCATGGACCTTTATGAGCGCATCGAGCGGGTGGAGAGCCGTAAAACCAACGGGGACAACCAGACCACCGAAGTGAAGACTTCGCGGGTGGTACCTGCGGGCACTGGGGCAGCGCACTTGCCGGTCGGGCCGGACGGCAAGGCGGTTGATGCGGCAGCGTACCGCGTGGAGCTCGAAAAGTTGGAAAAATCCCTGGTGTGGGCGGCCGACACCGGCCACGCGCAACACGAGGCCTACGAGAAAATCGCGAAGAAACGCAGAGAACGCGCGGACCTGATCGGCGCCGCGCGGACCGCCTTTATCTTCACTTTCCTGAATCGCGAAGAGCGGGGAGGCCGGATTTTGTTGAAGTACCGCATGACCCCCAATCCGTCGTTCAAACCGACGACTCGCTCGACCTCGGTGTACACGCGGGTGAAGGGCATGGTGTGGATCGATCAGGAGTCCGGCGAACTGGCGCGCATCGAAGGCGAAGTCACCGAGGACATCTCGCTCGGGCTATTTCTGGCCCGCGTTTACAAGGGCAGCCACTTCATGCAGGAACGCTACGAAATGGCGCCGGGACTGTGGTTGCCGACCTTTTCGCAATACGACTTCGACGGACGCAAATTTTTCGTCAGCTTTTCAGTGCATGACCGAACGTTCTATTCGAATTACCGTCTCGTGGGCACGCCCAAGGAGGCGTTGGAACTGGTGCGCACGGAACTGAAACAGCTGCATCCCCCGGAAACGGCGAGCCCGTAGGCCGGCGCGGCCCTGCAGCACAGATATTTTCCGGTTTCTCCGGAGGTTCGATGAAAATCCTCGCCGCTTCGCTCGCAATTCTGCTTATTACGGCCGCAACCGTTGCGGCGCAATCCACGACTTCGAATTCCCCGAGCGGCGCCAATCCCGCGAGCCCAAGTGGACCGGAAAAACCCAAGCCAAAAGCAAAAAAGGTTTGGACCAACGATGAAATCTCTTCGGCTGGCGGAGCAGGCGGCATCTCTGTTGTTGGCAAGGATCCCGATAGCGACTCTAAGGTCCCTTCGAAAAACGGCGGGAGCCGCTTGGCTCACTCCAATGCCGAGCGGGACAAGCAAATCGTGGCGTGGCGCGCGCGGCTCCGGCAGCTGCACGGCCAGATGGAAATGACCGACCAGAAAATCGCCGAACTGCGCAATTTCAAAGGGGACAACGGCAGCGCATACGGAGGAATCATACTGAGTCACAAACACTCCATGACGCCGATCGAAGAGCAGATCAAAACGCAGGAAGAAAAAAAGAAAAGTATCCAGGCGGAAATCGACGCGGTGGAGGAGCAAGCGCGCAAGAGCGGAGTGGAACCAGGTCTGTTGCGCTAGCGTTCTTTGTCCAAGAACTTTTCGGATTTGGTCATCGCCGGTGACAAATTTTCCCGAAGTTGACCCTTCCCCGGGCCTTAACGCTTTCCTATAATTAGCTGGCCTAGCCCCGGCGCGATCTCCAGAAGATTGCGATCTCATGATCAACCTGTCGCGGTCCGACAGTGGAGCAAGTTTTCATGCCGTCCGTCTTCCCCGAGTTGCCGGGCCTCCTGCTGAAGTGTTTGCCGAGGAGGACAGGCCTACAACTCGTCATTTCAGGCATCCTCGCGCTTTTACCATCGCTGGTCCGTGCGCAAACGCTCGCTGACCTGCGCTCGGTTTCGCTGGCTTCCCCTAGCTTCGAGGCCCATCCAGAGGCCGTCTCCTTCGCGCCTGGGGCAGTGCGCTGTGGCGGGCCCTCACTCTCCCTTGCTTTACAAACTTCCTCAGTACTCGACCTGCTTTCTGAGCGCCTGGCCGCTACTCCGCTGTTCGTCGGGACTTTAGCCGGGCCGAGGAATCCCTGTGGGGACGAGAAAAGGAATCTGGCCAAAGCTCGCCCGATGAAAATGATGCCGGCGAGTTTCTGTACGCCGACCGGAACACTGGGACTACGCGCAAGCATGGCGCCAGGTCCGCCACCTTCCTGCTGGCCGCAAGATTCCGTGGCGATGTATCGCAACTGGGACATCTTGAAGTCGCCGGCCATTGAGCCGCTCAAAGCGGTGCAGCCGCAGAGGGTCGAATCGGGTTATCAATGGCGCTCCACATTGATTCAATCCGTGAATTTCCTGCTGTTTGAACATGCCTTCCGGCTTGCGGACGATCCGTACCTGCGCTATCTGATGTTTCACAAACCGTTCTGGCGCGACTGGCTGCTCTCCGCCGGGCAATTCGACATGTCACGCTGGGGTGACGGCGACGATTTTCTGGTGAATTACATTGGACACCCGATGCAGGGCGGGGTTACCGGAAATATTTATGTTCAGAATGACCCGCGGGCTCGCACGCTGAAATTTGGCCGTTCGAAGGAGTATTGGCAGAGCCGCATGAAAGCGATGGCGTGGTCCGCGGTATACAGCGCCTACTTTGAAATTGGCCCGGGCCTGAGCGAAACGGCGATCGGGAATGAGGGCGGTTACACGTACACACCGGGATGCGGTCACTACGTGTGCGACCGGCTCGGCTATAAACCACCGACGAACAATACCGGGTGGGTGGATTTCATAGTCACGCCGACGATGGGCACCGGCTTGATGGTGCTGGAAGACGCCATCGAACGCGGACTGGTGGACCGCATCGCGAAAAACGATCCACGCTTCAAGTTCAAAGCGTTGCGAGCGACGCTGGCTCCCACGCACAGCATGGCCAACATGATGGCGGGACGCGTCCCGTGGTTCCGTTATTCCGAAGACGCGCTGCAGCCGGCGCATGAACCGGAGCTGCAGCGCCGCGACGAGCCGTGGCGCTATGAGCGGCGCTGGAGCGTCGGAGTGCATTACACCAACATCGACCTACCCATGGACTGGACTGGATGCGCGGCGTGCCGGGTCCACAGTTCCGGGGCAGGCGCGACACTTAGCTATCGCTTGACGAATTTGCTGTACTTCGACTCCGAGCTAAACGTGTTCCCGGGCTCGGGTTCGGCCAACGGAAAAAGCCGCGCTCAAGAACTTCTTGCCGGGGTGAAGGTTGGCAAAACGTTTAGCTCTTGGGGCGTCTTCACCACGCTGCGCCCCGGCGTGATTCATTACGACAAAACGCTGGTGCCCGGCAGCGCCACGAATTATGAAAACGCCAGCCGCTTCGCCTTCGACGCGGGAGGCGCAGTGGAATATTACGCATCCTCCCGCTCCACCATCCGTTTCGACGTGGGCACCACGCTGGTGCGCTATCTGACTGGCCACCCGGATCCACGACAAC
>DATCOK010000544.1:0-4117 GCA_036564765.1 Candidatus Acidiferrum sp.
CACTACGCTAATCACCGCGCCGGAATCCGACGAACGCCTGGTGAAGTTTTACCGCCGCGTGCAGCCCACGGCAATCGGCTGGAAAAGAATCGCCGCGCTCGCTCCGGAAATCGCTCCAGTGAACGATCTCGGCGCCAACACCTTCGACTGGATCATGGGTTGCACGCTGGTTTACTGCGCGATGTTTGCCATCGGCAGCCTGGTGCTGCAGGAGTGGCTGCGTGGCGTACTGCTGCTGGTCGCCGCTGCGGTCTCCGGCTACTTCATCTACTGGAGCCTTTCGCGCCGTGGCTGGAAGTCGTTCTCGATTGAAACCGTCCCCGTAGTGCCAGCCAAAACGGAGCCCATTCCCGGCATCGACTAGCAGCGGCGAAGGCCCTGAAATTCCGGTCTTGGCCTTTAGATGCTTTACCATTTCTTTACAGTGTTATTCGTATTGTGTTAGCCTAAATGTGTTGAAGAGAAGAGGAAATTTTTCAGGGGACTGACGGAGAGAGGCACTTGAGCGAGCTGAAGGCAGTGTTGATCGAGCAATATCGCACTCACATTAAAGATACTGGATCACCCGAAGTGCAAATTGCGCTCCTGAGTGAGCGGATCAACTACCTGACGACGCATCTCAGGTCGCACGTCAAAGACCACGCATCACGTCGCGGTTTGATTATGATGGTGAACAAACGCCGGCGGCTGCTGGACTATCTCAACCGCCGCGACCCGGATCGGTACCGCGAGATTGTCGAACGTCTTAGCCTGCGCAAGTAGCCGCCCTCGAAATACGGGGAAATTGGGGCGGAATCCGCAACATCATCGCCAAGTGACAAATTCCAAGAGGAGTCTGTCTGCCGGCAGTGTCTGCGGCGAAAGTTTGTCCATGGCTATGCCGGTTGCGAATTGCATGAATGGTTCGGGCACGGTCTGACCCGTTTTAGCGGTTTTCCTGGGTTTTTGGGTAACAAGCAATAAAGCTCGCCTCTTTTCTTCTCCATCCGGCCGCTCGATGGCCGGTCTCAATTACCAGAATGAGTTTTGTGCGCAGCCGTGCACCGGCTGATGCTGATTGCAAGGCTTTGCGCGAACGCGAAGCTAAAAGGAAGAATCAATGTCTGAACAGTCACACACACCCGCACCGCACCAGGTCACCGTGGAAGTTGGCGGGCGTCCGCTGATCCTCGAAACCGGAAAAGTAGCCAAGCAAGCCAATGGCGCGATCATGGCGCGCTACGGCGACACCATCGTGCTGACCACCGCGTGCATGGCATCGACCGCGAACGATCGCGACTTTTTGCCGCTCACCGTGGACTACCGCGAGAACACTTATTCGGCCGGAAAAATTCCCGGCGGCTTTTTCAAGCGCGAAGGGCGCCCCTCGGAAAAAGAAATTTTGACCTCGCGATTGATCGACCGGCCTATGCGCCCGCTGTTTCCTGATTCCTGGCGCAACGAAACGCAGATCGTCAGCATGGTGCTGTCCGCGGATAGCGACAATGATCCCGACGTGATTGCGGTGACGGGAGCATCGGCGGCGTGCTATTGCTCCGACCTGCCATTCGAAAAGCCCATCGCCGCGGTTCGCGTGGGATTGCTGGACGGCCAACTGGTTGCCAACCCCACCGTTGCGGACCAGAAAAAAAGTTTGATGAATATCGTGATTGCTGGCACGGAAGACGCCATCGTCATGGTGGAGTCCGGCGCGCTGGAAGTTTCCGAAGAAGCGGTGGTCGATGCGCTGGAGTTTGGTCACGCGCAGATCAAGAAGATCGTCGGCGCCATCAAGGAACTGCACGCGCAGCTCAAGCCGAAAAAAGTTACCGTTTCCGCG
Source organism: Candidatus Acidiferrum sp. (assembly GCA_036564765.1). Lineage (GTDB taxonomy): Bacteria > Acidobacteriota > Terriglobia > Acidiferrales > UBA7541 > Acidiferrum. The sequence continues at coordinate 1,820 of DATCOK010000544.1, forward strand.
CTGCCCTTCGATGAGTCGCTCTATAAGGACATCGAGAAAAAGTACGGCGCGAAGCTGCATGACGCAGTGAACACCGAGAAGCACCCCAAGAAAGAAAGTTACCTGTTGATCGACGCCATTAAGGACGAGATCAAGGAATCGATCCCGGAAGAGAACGAAGAAAAGCGCACCTTGGCCAAGCGCGCCTTTGAGCGTCTGCGCGAAAATATTTTCCGCGACGACGTCTTGAACAAAAAGCGCCGCCCGGATGGACGCAACTTTGACCAGATTCGCCACATCTCCTGCGAAGTAGGTTTGCTGCCGCGCGTGCACGGCTCGGCGCTCTTCACCCGCGGCGAGACCCAGGCGCTAGCGACCTTAACCCTGGGTACGAAGGAAGACATGCAGCGCCAGGACCTGCTTTTTGCGCAGGACCAGTTCAAGCGCTTCATGCTGCACTACAATTTTCCGCCATTCAGCGTCGGCGAAGTGAAATTCCTGCGCGGCCCGGGCCGCCGTGAAATCGGTCACGGAGCGTTGGCCGAGCGCGCGCTAATGAACCTGCTGCCTCCCGAGACAGATTTTCCATACGCCATGCGCCTCGTTTCCGACATTCTGGAATCGAACGGCTCTTCTTCCATGGCCACCGTTTGCGGCGGTTCGCTGGCGTTGATGGATGCCGGTGTGCCGCTGAAGGCTCCCTGCGCGGGCATCGCCATGGGCCTGGTGGTTGGCGAAGACAACAAGAAATACTCCATTCTGACGGACATCGCCGGAGCGGAAGATCATTACGGCGACATGGACTTCAAGGTGGCCGGAACGCGTGCGGGCATTACCGCCCTGCAGATGGACATCAAGGTTCTGGGTATCAGCATCGCCATGATGCGCGAAGCGCTGGCGCAGGCCAAGACAGCCCGACTGCAGATTCTCGACACCATGGAGAAGACGCTGAGCGAAGGACGCACCGCCATTTCGGCGTTTGCCCCGCGCTTGTTCAAGCTGAAGATTCCACAAGACAAGATCCGCGACCTCATTGGGCCGGGCGGCAAGAAGATCAAGTCCATCATCGAGACCACCGGCGTGAAGATCGACGTACTGGAAGACGGCACCGTGCACATCTTTTCGACCAGTGGGCCGGGTGGCGATCAAGCGCTGCAGATGGTGCGCGACATTACCGCCAGCGCCGAGATCGGCAAGACCTATCTTGGCAAAGTTGTGCGCCTCGCGGAGTTTGGTGCGTTCGTGGAACTCTTCCCAGGTACTGACGGCTTGCTGCACATCAGCGAAATCTCCGAGCATCGCATCCGCGACGTGCGCGATGAACTGAAGCTGGGAGACCAGGTACTGGTCAAGGTGCTTTCCATCGAGGGCAATAAGGTGCGCCTGTCGCGTAAGGCCTTGATCAAGGAAGCTCGCGAAAAGCAGCAGAAGGCTGCCGGAGCGGGAGCCACCACCGGCTCAAGTGCCCCAGCCGACGAAAGCACCGAGGCCAACTCGAATATTTCCGAGTAGCTAGTAGCCATTTAACTCTTGGTTCAACTGAAAAAGGCCGGCGAGTTTTTCGCCGGCCTTTTATTTTCATGGAAGGTTACTTTGCGAGTGCAACGATCAGAAACCTTTAGGCAGCGTGACTTTGCGCACAGGATTGCGGGCAGTGCACTGCATCCAGCGCGCCCCACAGCGCATTCAGTGCATCACCGGTAGTTGCCACAATCCCGTCAATATTCCTCGTAGCGTGCTGCTCCAGCCAGTTGCGCCAGGCAGCGCGGTGCGCTTTGTCCGCCTCTTCGTGAACGGTGAAGTACGCCAGCGCTTCCGGCTGGTTGATCCCGTAAAAATCTTTAAGTCCTTGAATCTTGGTGGTGGCAATTTCCGGGACCTGCGATTCATAGGCGTACAGCGCGGCCACCGCTTCCGCCACCGGCCGGTCGCCGCAAATTTCCCGGAAAGTCTGCACCACGGCCTGCGTTCCGGGAAGAGTCGGGCAACAGGTGACGTCATCTTCCGGCACGCCCAGCGCCGTGGCGAAGTCGCGCCACAGCTTGGGATGCGAACCGTTGGGATTTTCCTCTTCCGCCAGATTCTCTTCCACGATTTTGCGCAGGTCGCCGTCGGTGCGCGCCGCCAGCACCCGGAGATGCGCGGGGAAAGCTTCGACGTGCCGATAGTATTGCGCAGCATAAAGTTGCAGAGCTTTGCGAGTGAGTTTGCCGGCTTGCCAATCCTGATAGAACGGGTGGGTCAGGAGATTCTTGGCGGCGATGGCCGAGTCCAGCCGGGGAAGCAATTCACTGTTGGGCATAAATACCCTCCGTGAGT
>DATCOK010000545.1:0-6418 GCA_036564765.1 Candidatus Acidiferrum sp.
TGATTGTGCTTGCGGCGCAGTGAATCGGCGTCGGCCACGAAAACTTTGTCCTGTCCCTGACAATTGCGGTAGCGAATGGAAAGGGTTTGCGCCGGAGAAAAGCTGGGACGTTTTGCCGAAGCTGCTTTCGCGGCTGCCGAAGTCCCAGCGTCGCGAACGCTCGCCGCACTGGCAGCAAGCGCCGCGTCAAAATTAGGGCAAGACGGGTTTGGACAACGAAGGCGTCCGCCCGAGGTGCGCGCGCCTTTGGCGCCGCATTGCGGGCACTTGCTCTTACCGAACAAAAAATCGAAAAGTCCCATGTTATTTATCGGTCATCGCTTAGCCGAGCGTTCCAGCGCACGAATCATGCTGACTTCCATTTTATTTCCAGGTCATCGCAAACCGAGCGCTCCAGGGGACGGTTGGAGTAAACGAATCATTCGCTTTAGCGAACATGATTCTTCCATAACTCCCACCTACAGGCAGCCACCCTCTCTTACGGGCGTTTCGCGGCTGCTGCTTCTGGGAACGAAGAGAAAGTTGCGCGGTCAGCAGACCGGCACAACCTGGCAACCGTCCCCTGGAAAGCTCGACTAGCTTTTTCTCGCTGCCAAACAAACAACGGACTTTCCAACTTGCCGCTGCAAAGCATCCGGCGGCGATGCAACAGGGAAGGCAGACCCATGTCGCGCAACTGTTGGAAGCTGATGCGGCGGAAATGTCCTTTCTTATGTCCGCCAAAAACGGCGCTCAACACTTCCTCGGCCAGCCAGCGATCGAGCAGGTGAAGCTGCTGCTCGTCGTTTACGTGTTTGAGGTAGTAATCGAGAACGGCGACGTTGCGGATGCTTTTGTCGACGGCTTCCGCGGCGATGGCCGCGAGCAAGCGGGCGCGGGCGTGCGGACTGTTTTCGGCGTTCCAGCGGCGGCGTTTACGGCGAAAGGCGAAGCGAAACATATTTTGAATTTTGCGGGTTTTGTCGCGGGATAGCGCCACGGCTCCGCCGGCGCGAAATAACAGCCCGAGGTGGCGGAAAGAGTTCGCGCGGGAAAACTGGGTATCGGTCGAGATTTCATCGCAGAAGATGTTTGCGGCCGAGATTCCCTCGGAGGAGATTTTTGTGAAGGCAATTTCTTTGGAAAGGAGTAGATCCGATTGATGACTCGGTTTTGATTTCAGGCGCAATTCATTGAGTGAAACGTCGAGGAGTTCGCCGGCCTGGATCGCGGAGCCGCGGTTTGGTGAGAGCAGGAGCATATCGTCCGCGTAACGAAAGAAGTGAACGTTGGGGATGCCGGCGATATGGTGGTCCAGATCGGTGAGGTAAATATTGGCGAACAGGCAGGCGATGGAGGTGCCGAAGGGCACGCCGATTTTCGCGGTGTGAGGCAGACCGTCCTGTTGATAAGAGAAATTCACGCGCTGCTGCAAAAGGGTGAAGAGGTAATCGCCTGGGTCCACGAGTTTCGCAAGGCGATGGAGCAACAATTGGTGGTCGATACTGGCGAAGAAGTTGGAGACGTCACGTTTCACGAGATAGAGAGGGCCTGCGGCAGATCTGGTGAGCGCGGCGATGCGAGTTTGGCAGGTATCCAGACTGTACTTGCGATCGCGATAGGCGTAGGAATCTGGCGAAAGAAATGAGTGGAGCTTGCGATTGAGAATGCGGTAGAGCAAAAGATCCACAACGCGTTCTTCCCAGGGAGGAATGAAAAGCGTGCGGTGTTTGCCATTGAAGTTGTAGCGCAGGGCGACGGCGGGGCGAAATTGAAATGCGCCGCGCTGCAAAGAACGATGGATGGTATCGAGTCGCGCAAGACCGTGCGCGGCGAAATCGTAGAGAGTTTTGCCGTCGGTGGAAGTTGCCAGGGCTTTGCGCCACTGAAAGAGTGGCTTGGTGTAGACGCGCAGGGCGGCTTTGTAGAGGTCGGGTTCGGAGTACACGTCGCGCCATTGCAGCAGCGGCGGAAGGTGGTTTGTTGCGAGCGCGGGCATGGCGATTCGGCAGTTACTTGTACTACTGGAGGGGTGTGACTGCAACTAATTTTGAAGATTGCGAGCAGCGCCGAACGCAGCGAAATCGGGGCGCGCTAATCGCGGTACCAGCGGAAGCCGTGGCGTTGTTCGTCGGCGGCTTTTTTTAGCAAGGCGAGGTTCTTTTTTCTGTTGAAGTAGCCGCACGCGGTGATCAAGCCATTCAGCAGACACATGGGGGCGGCGTAGGAGGCGCCGTAGGACGGGGTGTCGACGGAGACGATGAGGCATTCATGGGAGAAGCGGGCAATGGGGGAGACCAGGGTGTCGGCGACGCCCACGCAGTGCGCGCCATTGGCGCGGGCCTGCTTGAGGCCTTCAACGGTCTGGCGCAAACCGCGGCGGAAGCTGAGCGCGATCACGACGTCGTCTTTGGTGGAAATTCTGGTGAGGTGCGCGGCTTCTCCGGAAGAGGTGGCGGCGACGGCGGGAAGGCCGAGCAGAATCAAATGGTAATGAAGATAGCCAGCGAGATTGGCGGCGAGGTCGCCGCCTAATAGAACGATGCGACGAGCCTGGTGCAGGCGCTTGGCGATGGCGGCGATGCGTTCGCTGTCGAGAGTATTGCGAAATTTCTGGAGACTCTGCACGTCGCTATCGACGGCTTCCTGGATGTGGGCCTGCAGGCTGGGGCCCTTGGTCTTGCTGGTTTGCATCATGTCAAAGGAAGTGGCTTGGGAGACGGAGAGTTCGTGGAGGTAGTGCTGGAATTCGCGGTAACTGCCGAAGCCCATTTTCAAGATGATGCGCAGGGCGGTGGCGGCGTCGACTTTGAGGCGGCTGGCGAGTTCGCGAACGCTGAGAAGCACGTAGCCGCGGGGATTTTCGAGCACCGGGCGAAACAGTTCCTGGCGCTTGCGGGTAAGGAGCGCGAAGGTCTGAGACAAATCGGGATTGCGATGGGTGGCGCGGTTCCCGTTGTTGCCATTAGCCATGAAGGTACCCAGCAACATCCCAGCCAGCTGGCTGCCGTCAACGCCGACTGGTTGACGCCGAGTGTAACGCAACTACGGCAGTTCGCAACATTTGTTGTGTTTTGAAGAATCACAATTTCAACTAATACAAATCGCTTGACACGGTATTTCAGCGGACCTACAGTACCCGCAACAAATCACAAGCAAGCGCATTGCAGCAAATGTTGCGTGCGCAACGGTCGAGCATTTTACGAGTGGGTGGGGGAATCCTGATGCAAACTCTCGCAGGGAAATTTCATTTTTCGCAAGGGCGATCTAACGCGACGGCCTATTTTCTGGCCGCATGCGTGGCGATGCTCTTGGTTGTTGCGCCGCGCGTGGAAGCGCAGACCACTTCGACGATTCAGGGCACGGTGACAGACCGTCAGGGTCTGGCGGTGAATGGAGCGCAGCTGCGGCTGTCGAGCGCGACGCTAGCGATCAATCGGGAAGTGACCGCGGGCGACGCCGGCAACTATCAGTTCGCGGCGATTCCCGCCGGGGTTTATTCGCTGAGCGTGTCGCACGCGGGCTTTTCGTCGAGAATTTTTGAGGGGCTGGACGTTACGCTGAACCGTACGCTGACGTTCAATGTGAGCCTCGAACTGGGAAAGATTGAAGAGACGGTCAACGTGAACGCGGAGTTGCCGTTGCTGGAGACTTCTTCATCGTCGACCGGCGCTACGATCCTGCCGCAAGAGATTGTGGATATGCCGATCAACGGGCGAAATTATTTGGATCTGCTACAGCTGGTGCCGGGTGTGGCAATCAATCGGCAAGCGGATCGGAACAGCGATACGGCGACGCCGGTTTTGGGCGAGCGTGCGAACAACACCGGGTTTTTGATCGACGGACTGCCGAACCAGAATGAGCTTACCGGCGGGGCGGCGGCGCAGTTCAATCAGGACACCATCGCTGAATTTCAGGTGATTACCACCGGTTACAAGGCGGAGTTCGGGCATTCGTCCGGCGGAGTAGTGAACGTCATCACCAAATCGGGCACCGACAAATTGCACGGGTTGGCTTCGGCCTATCATCGCAACAGCGCGTTCGACAGCTCGGACATCAGTGGCGCGGACGTACCGTATGTTTTGCGATGGGATTATGACGTAGCGCTGGGCGGGCCAATTATTCCTGAAAAGTTTTTCTGGTTTGCATCCGGGGAAGGCATCCACGAAAACCGACAATTGAACTTTACGAATCCCGCGGGAACACCAGACTTTATTTTGGCTAAAGAGGAATCGTTCAACGAGCCGACCACGGATCGCGAAGCGCGGGCGTTTGCGAAGCTGGATGAAGTTTTTCACAACCATCATATTTCGGAAGAGTTCAACTACACCAATCTGCACATCAACAGCACGAATCCTTTGTCGCTGTCCACCAGCTTGCCATCGACGCGAACGAATTTGGGTGACCGCAACCTGCTACTGGGCATCAGCGACACCTCGACACTGGGAGACCCCAGCAACCCCTTTATCCTGAGTTTGCGAGGTCAATACCGGAGGGAGCCCACGAGAACGGGGCCGGCGCATCCGGATGCCGGGCCGAACACGATTTTCAATATCTTCAGCGGATTCGACACGGGAGGAATTTTTGGGGACGTGGCGACACCGCAATATGGCGCGACGTTTACGCCATCGACCTTGGATCAACAGTATGGAACGTTCGGCACGAGCGTGGCGAAAACCTTCCGGCGGCACACTTTCAAGCTGGGCTGGGATTTTGAGCGGACTCAAGTGGATGGGGTGGAAGCGAACGCGCAGCAGGATCAACTGTTTGCGACGCAGGCGGATTACGAAGAGTTTGGACCAATCAACGCGGGATTTTTTCTGTTACTGACCACCGGGGGGAGCACACCGCAGGGCAACGACATCCATCTGCGTAACAATTACAACGGTATTTATCTGCAAGACGATTGGAAGGTGAGCAGCAAGCTCACCATCAATGCGGGAGTGCGCTGGGATTACGACTCGGCATTCAAGAAGACCGACAACATTTCGCCGCGGCTGGGTTTTGCTTACTCCTTGACGCCGAAGACGGTGGTGCGCGGGAGCTGGGGGTATTTCTACGACCATTTCCGGTTGGGAATTGCGCGGGACATACCGGGATTCGGCGGCGCGGATATCCGCGAGACGCAGCCCTTGTCATTTCCACGGCTGTTCTACGGAGTGCCCACCATCGCTCCGGATCTGTTTGGATTGTGCCTGTCGCCGACAATGACGGATGCGCAGCTGGCGGCGTCGGCGGCCACTTGTCCGTTCGCGGGAATCACGGTGCCGCCCGGGAGTCCAATTTTCGGCGTGGATCACCTGAACAACGTGGTGGCTCCGGGGCATGCGCCGATCCCGGCGAACTCCGTGGTGAATGTGAACAATGTGCAGCAATTGACCGGACTCACACCCGACGCATACCTGACGGCGGCAGACGCCGCAGTGGGAATGCCGGGGAATTTCTTCAGCTTTGCGTCGTTCGGGACGCTATCGTTTTTTGTGATTCCGCCGGCGGCGTTTCCGGTGACGATCGATCCAAGTTTTGCGACGCCGTATACGAAGAGCATGAATTTTGGCACGCAGCACCAACTTACGAACGATTTAGTGGTGTCGGCGGATTTTTACCATAAGGACATCAAGAACCTACTGGGTGCGCGGCAGACGAGTCTGGCGTTCGATGCGCGGCTGGCCAACAATTCGACGGTCCCCATGGTGAACGGCTTCGGTCCGTGGTATGGAGGAACCTACAACGCGGGGATATTTTCGTTCGAAAAGCGGATGAGCCATCGTTTCCTGTTGGGCGGAAGCTATACCTTCGCTTCGGAGACGGATAATATTCCACCGCTGTGCTCGGATGTGGCGACGTCGTCGATTTCCGCGGGGAGTTGCTATCCAACGGACAGCTTCCGCGGAGTTCCTCCGGTAGTGACCGACCCGGGTAACGGCACCTGCGCCGGTGGGACGAATGCGAACGCGGCATTTTTTGCGTGCAATGGAAATTATGTTCCGAAGGCGGGGGTGTACTACAACGGAGCGAATCTGGACAGCGGCCCGTCGGACCTAGCGTTGCGACACACGTTTGAAGCGCACGGGATCGTGCGGCTGCCGTGGAAAATTGAATTGAGCAGCTTGTTCCGAGCGCAGAGCGGATTTCGGTATACGCATTCGGCGGCTCAGCCGCTGGATCAGGACGGCAACGGAAATTTCGGAATTCGTGATTTGAAAACCGGGCGCAATGCGTTTACGGCCCCGCCGTTTGTGAATATGGATTTGCGGGTGGCGAAGAGTTTTGTGGTGCGGGAAAAGTTCCGGGTGCAGGGAATGTTCGAGTTTTTCAATTTGTTCAACAATGGCAATCCGGCGGCAATGCAGAATCAAGAGCAGATGGCGAGCACGTTGGATACAATTTCGCAGCGGTTGCCCGGGCGCGAGGGGCAGGTGGGGTTGCGGATCGAGTT
>DATCOK010000546.1:0-5671 GCA_036564765.1 Candidatus Acidiferrum sp.
TCAACAGATAGATATCGTCCGCGTGGAACGTCTTGGGCGTGGTGTTACGCAGCCCGCCGATCTCACGAAAGGTGGAACTCTTGATGATGATCAGGTTGGTGCCGAGCTGCACCCTCTTCGAGAAGTAGTCCTTGAAGCGGAAGACCTCGGCGATCTCCGCGTCGGGAACGGCCGGTAAACCTTCGTGGTCCTCAAATGTCGTGACGGTGCCCAGCAGCAAGGGAGGCCCGTCGAACTGTTGGATCGCCCGATCAACGATTTCCAGCGAGTTGGGGAAGAGCAAATCGTCGCTGTCCAACATCACCAGATACTCGCCCTGAGCCACCGTCGCAGCCCTATTTCTAGCCACTTCAGGCCCCGAGTTATCCTGATGAATCGCGGTAATCCGCGAACCGTACGACGCCAGCGCTTCCTTCGTGCCATCCGTTGATCCGTCGTCCACCACGATAATCTCGTAATTCTTAAAAGTCTGCGCCAGCACCGAATCGACACACGCACGCAGGTAACTTTCGCGGTTGTACGCCGGGATTAGAACGCTGAATCGTGTGCTCATACGCTGTTTTCAACTAATTTGAGGCTTGCGACATCACGCTGGGGCGATGCGGGGACGAAACATGTACCTCAAGTCTCTGTGGGCCGAACCGCCCCATTTGGCAAAGACCTTGGGACCTGGTTTTCCTATTTCGATCTTAGAGTATACGCGCCACGGCTGGCGTTATCCAGAGAGCTTGCAGGGGTAGTTCTCTGACGGCTATTGACTAGCTCGTTTAGATGGGATGCGTGGCCCTCGCCAGGCGTTTCAGCATAATGAAAGAAAAGGAAAGTAATATAGCTGGGGACGTCGGCCCGCCCGCGTCCCCAGCTTCATTACAGCATCTCAAGTATTACTTGAACCCTGTTGAGCCTGCTCCGGTCAGCTGGCCTTCTTCGGTTTTTTCTTATTGCGCGCGTTGTCTTCAATGACCGCTTGCGCTGCCGCGAGGCGCGCGATGGGCACCCGGAAAGGAGAAGCGCTCACATAGTCCATGTGCAAGCCGTGGCAGAATTTCACGCTGTCCGAATCTCCTCCGTGTTCGCCGCAGATTCCCACCTTTAGCTTGGGGCGCGTTTCGCGTCCCTTCTCAACGGCCCAGCGCATCAGCAAGCCGACACCTTTAACATCCAGCGACTGGAATGGATCGGCGGCGAAAACGCCCGCCTTCTTTTCGTCCACGTAGTCCGGCAGGAACCGCCCAGCATCGTCGCGAGACAAGCCCATGGTGGTCTGCGTCAGGTCGTTCGTGCCGAACGAAAAGAATTCGGCAACCTCAGCAATCTCTCCGGCCAGTAACGCCGCCCGCGGCAACTCAATCATCGTGCCCACCAGGTACGGCAATTTCACGCCGGCCTTCTTGATCAGGTCATCCGCGACGCGCCGCGTGGCTTGATCGAGGATCCACAGTTCTTTCCGGTCCAAAGTCAGCGGATGCATTATCTCAGGTAATACTTTAACTCTGCCCCGGTGGCATTCGATGGCCGCTTCGATGATTGCCCGTACCTGCATCTCGAGAATTTCCGGATAGGTGATCGACAACCGGCACCCGCGATGACCCAGCATGGGATTCGCTTCGTGCAATTGCTCCACACGGCGTGCCACCGTCTCGACATCTAATCCCAGTTCGTCCGCGAGCTCCTGTTGCTTGGCCCGTTCGTGGGGCACGAACTCATGCAGCGGCGGATCGATCAACCGAATCGTCACCGGAAACCCATCCATGGCTTGGAAAATTCCCACGAAGTCCCGGCGCTGAAATGGCAGCAAACGGTCCAGCGCTTTCACCCGCGCTTCGCGCGTTTCCGCCAGAATCATTTCCTGAATGGCGCGTTGCCGCTCGTGGCTCTTCTCGGGATGCTCGAAGTCCGTGAAGAACATATGCTCGGTGCGGCACAACCCAATGCCCTCCGCGCCAAACTCGCGAGCCTTGCGCGCATCCTGCGGCGTATCCGCGTTGGTGCGCACCCGCAAGCGGCGGATTTCATCGCCCCACTTCATCAGCGTGGAATACGCTGGCGGCAATTTCGGTATAACCAGAGGCATTTCGCTCGAATAAACCACCCCCTCGCTGCCGTCCAGCGTGATCCAGTCCCCTTCTTTCACGGTTTTACCCGCGGCGATCATGCTCCGGGATTTGTAATCGATCTGCAATTTCTCCGCGCCCACGATGCAGCACTTGCCCCAACCGCGCGCCACTACCGCCGCGTGACTGGTCTTTCCTCCCGTAGCCGTCAAAATTCCCTGCGCCACCGCCATGCCGCCCACATCCTCGGGGCTTGTTTCGCGGCGCACCAGAATGACTTTCTCGCCCTTCTCCGCCCACTCCTCCGCCTTCTGTGCGGAGAAAACCACCTTGCCGCAAGCCGCTCCCGGGACCGCGTTGATGCCCGTCGCCAGGATGCGCGCCTCCAGAGATTTCTTATCCACCTTGGCGTCGATCACCGGATAGAACAGCCGCTCAATGTCTTCCGACTTGATGCGCTGGATCGCGTCTTGCTTGTTGATCAACTTTTCATTGGCCATGTCCACCGCGATGCGAAATGCCGCCGCAGGCGTGCGCTTGCCCGTGCGCGTCTGCAACATATATAAGGTGCCTTCTTCGACGGTGAATTCCATGTCCTGCATGTCGCGATAGTGATTCTCAAGTTTTACTCGAACTTTATCGAGTTGCCCGTAAACCTTCGGCATGGCCTTGGCCATTTCGCGCAGTGGCGTCGGCGTGCGGATTCCCGCCACCACGTCCTCGCCCTGCGCGTTCACCAGGTAGTCGCCATAGAAAACTTTCTCGCCGGAACTGGGGTCGCGCGTGAAGCACACACCCGTGCCCGATGTGTCGCCGTTATTTCCAAACACCATCTGCACCACATTCACGGCTGTGCCCATCACTCCGGTGATTTTTTCCACCCGCCGGTAGGTCACTGCTTTCTCCGCCATCCACGAACCAAACACCGCGCCAATCGCGCCCCAAAGCTGGTCCATCGGATCATCGGGGAAATCCTTGCCGGTCTTTTCCTTGAACAGTTGCTTGTATTCCCCCACCAGTTCCTTCCAACCGCTGGCCGGAACCGCCGTATCCTCTTTCACTCCCAGTTTCTGTTTCAGCGCTGCCAGCCGGTGTTCCAGGTCTTCCTTGGACATCTGCATCACGACCGTGGAATACATCTGCACAAACCGCCGGTACGCGTCGTATGCGAAACGCTCGTTCTTTGTTGATCCTGCAAGCCCTTGCACGCTGCGATCGTTCAAGCCCAGGTTTAAAATCGTTTCCATCATTCCCGGCATGGAGCGTGCCGAACCCGAGCGCACGCTGACCAGCAGCGGGCTTTTGGGGTCGCCCAGCTTCTTCTTCGTGACTTTCTCGAGCCGCGCCACATGCTCGGCCACTTCCTTCTTCAATTCCGCCGGATACCTTTTGCCGTTCTTATAGTAGTAGTCGCAAGCCTCGGTGGAGATTGTGAATCCCGCAGGGACCGGCAATCCAATTTTGGTCATCTCGGCCAAGCCGGCGCCCTTGCCGCCCAGCAAATCGCGCCACTCGCCGTTACCTTCTGCTTTTCCCGCTCCGAAGAAATACACCCATTTTTTCACTGTCAGCCTCTAGATTGGATTTTTGAAAATCTTCTAAACTGCCCCTAGCATTCACGCGATCCGCACACGCTCGTTCGAATCAGAATTGCCACTTAAAGTTTTACCTGCGATGTCGGCGAGCCGACCAAAATTTCATCGAAGTCCCCATGGAAGCCTTTAAATCAAACTTCAAGTAATACTTGAACTACCGTGCTCCAAGTCTTACCGAACATTACGGTGACTGACCAGTCAAAATCTGGGACTTAAAGTACTGCTTTGCATGTCGGACCGTCGACAACGCTGTCTGATGGCGCGGCGTCGAGGCCGTTGCTAGCGACGTTCCTCCGCGCCTATCTCGGAAAAGTCCGCGACGGTCGTAAATTCCTTCAGGAGTTGTGACAACATTGCCAGGCGATTTGCACGAATGCGATCATCCTCGACCATCACCATCACTTCTTCGAAGAAGTGGTCCACTGATTTGCGCATTCCGGCGATAATTTCCAGCGCCTCCTGGTACTTCCCCGCGCGCTTGGCGTCCTGCACGCCCACGGCGGCCTTCCGCATTGCCGCATACAGTTCGCGTTCCGCGTCGTGGTCAAACAGTTCCACCTGCACGTGATGCCCATCCTGCTTGCCGAGATCGGCCTTCTCCAGGATCTTGCGCACGCGCTTGAAAGAAACGGCCAAAGGCTCGAATTTCTTCGACTTACGAATCGATTTGAGCGCCACCAGACGCTTATGGGCATCCACCAGATCGTCCGCACCCGCCCGAAAAACGGCATTCACTTCATCGTAGGCGAAGCCGTCGCGGTCGCGCAGAATGAATTTTGCCCGCTCTAGAATGAACTCCAGCACCTGCGTTTCCTGCTCAGTACTCATGCCCTTCTTCGGTTTATTGACCAGCAGCGCCTTCGCTGCAGCATTCACCGCTAGCGACAAGGAGACCGGCAACTTCTTCTCCAGAATGATCTTAACGATGCCGAGCGCCGCTCTCCGCAGCGCGTACGGATCGCTCGAGCCCGTAGGCACTACTCCCACGGTGAAGCACCCAGCAATCGAATCCAACTTGTCGGCTAACGCCACTGCGCAGCCGGTAACGTTGCGTGGCACCGGATCCGTGAGCCCCACCGGGCGATAATGATCGTAGATCGCATCGGAAACTTCATCCGGTTCGCCCTGCGCACGCGCGTACAGCCCGCCGACAATGCCCTGCAGTTCCGGAAACTCGCGGACCATCTCCGTGGCCAAGTCGCATTTCGCCAGTTCCGCCGCGCGATCCGCTTCCGCCACATGCGCCTCGATCATCCCGCTGCTGTACCACTGCTCCGCCAGCCATCGCGCGATGGAGCGCACCCGCTCGACCTTGTCGCGGTAGCTGCCCAGGCGCGATTCGTACGTCACGCGCTCCAGCTTGGGCAGATTATCGCCCAGCGGATGCTTTTGATCCGCGGCCCAGAAGAATTGCGCATCGGCAAAGCGTGCCCGCAACACCCGTTCGTGCCCTGAGCGCACCAGTCCGCGCGCGTCTCTCGCCAGATTGATCACCGCCAGAAAATTCGGCGCCAGTTCCCGGCGGCTGTTCTCCAGCGCGAAATATTTCTGGTGATCGCGCATCACGGTCACCAGAATTTCGTCCGGGAGGTTCAGAAATTCCTTGTCGAACTGCCCTTCTATGACGCTGGGATACTCGTTCAAGTAACACACGAGGTTTTTTAGCGCGGCATCCTCATGCACTTTCAATGCGCTCTTGCGCGCCAGTTGCGTCAATTCCTTTTCGATTTTCTCCCGCCGCTCCGCCGGCCGCACGATCACGCCATTCGAAGCCAGCTTCTTTTCATACTCCGCGAAATCGCGCACGGTAATTTCGCCACGCCCGATGAAACGATGTCCAAAGGTTTTGTCGCTGCTGGTCACGCCCGCAAACGAAAACTTCAAGGGCTTGCCGTCCAGCACCGCGAGCAGCCAGCGAATCGGGCGGATGAAACGGGCGCCGTCGATGCCCGTCCAGGTCATGGAGCGCGGCCAGGTCAGATCATGAATCGCGCGCGGCAGAATTTCGCGCAGAATCTCTTC
>DATCOK010000547.1:0-12998 GCA_036564765.1 Candidatus Acidiferrum sp.
GTGTAGTCCGGCTGCCAGATATTTCCATCTTTGTCGCCCGGCTTGTTGGCTCGCCGCGCGCCCGAATTGCGATACCAGTCCGGCAACGGATGCTTGTCGGTATAGGGCATCAGCCGAATCGCCAGCGTCTGCCCGTGTTCGCGCGCCTCGATGAGCGCCAAGTCAAGAATTTCCCAGCGATACTCTCCATGTTTCGGTTCGATCACGTCCCACACCCACCGCGAATAAGAAACGGAGGTGTTCGGGAACTCCGGCTTGGGCTGCGCGTCCAATAGCCTTTCGGCAGGTCCTTCTTCCGACCACGTCAACGGTGGATTCAGCGCCTGCCCATTGAACCTCTGAAATGTGGTAATCCCCATTCCCGGATTCACCAAAACATCCTGAATCTCTTTCGGCCGCACTATCACGGAATCCTGAGCCACCGCCAACTGCGCGGCAAAGAGAGGCAAAAGAACGCCGCACCCTGCGATCGTCGAAACGCGCCGGCGCCAAAGTTTGGTCCGCGCCTCCCATCCTTGCTGCAAATCCAAATGTTTGTCTCCTGGGCGTCTATCCATTTCTCAGAACCCTCGATACACCGTTTTCTTGGTGCCCCACTGCCTCGACCACCAACCGCGGACAGAAAATAAAGCATCGAAAAGGAAAAGGAAAGAAAATAAACGAAATCATGGCATCATATCGGCTTTCATGACTCAAAATGCCGCATGAACCAAATCGCGCTTTGAAATTAACTGCTTGCGCAGTCCTGCTCGCAGTCGCGCACCCTCTCTATGCCCAGGAGTGGCGCTCGTACGGCGCTGACCTCGGTGGCACGCGATTTTCATCCCTGACCCAAATCAATCGCGACAACGTCTCGCAACTCAAGCCCGCCTGGGTTTACCACACCGGCGAAGTCCACCGCGCGCAACGCAGCACCGCTCGCCACCGCATTCCCCCGTTCGAATCCACCCCGATCGTCATCAACGACGTGCTCTATTTTTCCACGCCCGCCAATCGCGTCATCGCCCTTGACGCTGGAACCGGCCTCGAACTTTGGCAATTCGATCCCCAGGCCGGCCGCAAGGGGCCGCGCCATTTTCACCAGCATCGCGGCGTGGCGTATTGGCAGGATGACTCCGGTTCACCGAGCCGCATACTTTTTGGCACCTATGATGGCCGCCTGATCGCACTCGACGCCAAAACCGGAAAGCCTTGCTCCGACTTTGGTGATCACGGCACAGTCGACCTTCGCGAAGGCGTTGAACCTCAGCCTTCCAAGCAGCTCTACGCCGTCACTTCCCCTCCAGCGATTTTTCGCGATCTGGTCATCACCGGCGCCGAAGTTCCCGAATATCCATCGCGCGGTCCCAGCGGCATGGTTCGCGCCTTCGACGCGCGCACCGGCAAACTCGTCTGGACCTTTCACACCATCCCCCAACCGGGCGAACCCGGCCACGAAACCTGGCAGGGCGACGACTGGAAAAAACGCACCGGCGCAAACGTGTGGTCCATCATGAGCGTCGACACCGAGCTCGGCTTGGTCTTTCTTCCCATCGGGTCACCCTCCTATGACTTCTACGGCGCCGACCGTAAGGGTCAAAATCTTTTCGCCAACTCGCTCGTGGCCCTCGACGCATCCACCGGAAAACTCGTGTGGCACTACCAGATGGTCCACCACGACGTCTGGGACTATGATCTTCCCGCGCAACCCGTACTTATCGATGTACAACGCGAGGGCCATTCCATCCCCGCCGTCGCGCAACTCACAAAAATGGGTTTCGTTTTCATTCTTGATCGGGCTACCGGCAAACCACTTTTCCCCGTCGAAGAGCGCGCCTTCCCGCAAAGCGCCGTGCCCGGCGAGGCCACTTGGCCAACGCAACCGGTCCCTCTCAAACCTCCCCCGCTGGTCCGCCAAACCTTTACCGCCGAACAAATCAGCACCGTAACGCCTCAATCCCATCGGTACTGTTCCGCGCTATTCCGCAACCTCGAAACTCACGGCCAGTACACGCCATTCAGCCGCGACATGACCCTCGTGGTACCCGGCTCCCTCGGCGGTGCTAATTGGTCCGGCGCTTCCTTCGATCCCAACTCCCACTTTCTTTTCGTGAACGTAAATGAGCTCGGCTCCGTCGGAAAACTAAAACTTCAGCCATCCAACGCACCGGTCCGCTACCGGCGCACCGCCAAAACCGGCGAGTACGCACGCTTCTGGGATAATCGCCACCTCCCGTGTCAGCAACCGCCGTGGGGCACGCTCAACGCCATTAACGCGAACACCGGCGAAATTGCCTGGACTGTCCCGCTCGGAACCATCGAAGGACTAAAAACAAAAACAGGCACGCCCAACTTGGGCGGCTCCATAGTTGCCGGTGGCCTCGTCTTCATCGGCGGCACCACCGACAGCCGCTTCCGCGCCTTCGACGCCAAATCCGGCGCAGAACTTTGGTCCGCCAAACTCGAAGCCAACGCCCACGCCACGCCCATGACCTACTCCCTCAAGAAAAATAAAAAGCAGTATGTAGTCATCGCCGTGGGCGGCGGCGGTAATTTCAGCGCCACGGTCTCTGACACACTCGTCGCTTTCGCTCTACCGGATTAGCAACGGTCGTTCGTTCGTCTTGCGCAGTGGGTTGCTGCTAAGAATTCTTGTTCTTTAAGAGGGGAAAATAGGATGAATCGCCGCGAACTACTTAAGAGCACTGCTCTACTCGCCGCCGCCGGCGCACATCCTCAACATTTGCTCGCCGTCTTACCCGGGCAGCCCCAAAATTCCGACGCGCAATCCAACCGCCGCCTCGACCAAGGGCCGTTCGACATCGATCAAGACGAAGGCTGGAGAACTATTCTCTTCACCAGCCCTTCGGAAAAACCCGTCCGCAATCCCGGCCTTGGTCTGGTTGGATACGTCTGGGAAGAAAACGGTCCCTCTGTCGCCGCACGCGAAGGCCGCGAATCCGTTGCGCAGCATGTGGAGAACCTCGCCTCTTTACCGTTTGTCGACGTTCTCTACATTCGTTGCGATTGGAAACATGTACAGTCCGAACCCGGCCGCCTCAACTTCGCGCCCTTCTGGCAGCTTGCTCTCGAAGCTGCCGAACGCCACAACCTGAAAGTCGCCTTTCGCGTACAGCTTTCCAATCCGGAATTTCAGTCTGCCGAGCTGGCGCTCCCACAATTTCTGATTCCGCGTGTTCCCCTCGTAAAAATCGGCCGCATCCCCCGCAAGCCCGACGCCCAGTACCTCGAACCGCGGTATGACGATCCCGCCTTCCAATCCGCCTTCAACGAACTGAATGACCTGCTCGCCGCAAAATTCGACGGCCACCCACTGATCGAATGGGTCGACCTCATGCAATACGGTTTCTGGGGTGAGGGTCACACCAGTAACTTTCCCAACCCGTTTCCCGATCCGGCCGTCGCGAAAAAAACCTTCCTGCAGATGACTACCCGCCAACTGGAAAGTTGGAAACGCACTCCGTTAGCCGTGAACACCCAACCGGACATCAGCAACGTTGGCAACCGCGCTGTCATTGATATGGCCAAACGCGCTGGAGCCTGGCTGCGCTCCGACAGCATCATCGTGGAAGAGCCCGTGCAAATCGAAGAACTTGCCAACCGCCCTCCTACGCTCGCCGCGATTCTCGAAGACGGCGCCCTCCGTAAATACGATATCTCCAAGATCAAGGTCGATTCCGCCGGAGTGAACATGATGGAAAATTACATGCTTCACGTCCTGGACATTCGCGCCAATTACTGGGGACTTTGGACCGAATCCGCCAACTTGCGGCAGTACGACGAAAAATATCCGCGCGGTTTCAGCCGCCTGCGCGCTTCCCTCGGCTATCGCTTGCGACCTGCGTGGGTGTGGCAACGTAAGCGCAACGGTACCTTCGAATTGATCGTCGGCATCGCCAACCGCGGCGTTGCGGGAGTGCCTGGAATTTTATGGGTGCAGATTCAAAACAGCGATCGCGAACTGAAGATGCGAGGCGCGCTCGATCCCGGCCACCCTCTCGGCGGTGGAATACGCTTGTGCTCGTTTCTCTTGCCAAAAGATTTTGCCGCCCCGGTAACCCTTTCTGTCGAATTGGAAACTAGGCCCGGAATATTGAAGTCCGTCTCATGGTCTTGCGAACAGCCGGTTAATTCCGACGGCTCTGTGACCGTGCAACTCCAGGCAGAAAATGCCCCTGGGTGGCGCAAGGGGGTCTAAAAAGCCCAGTGCGCCTCGCTCCTGGTTCCTTAATAGTCTCTCTCCTTCAAATACAACACTTTCGCTTTGTTTTCTTTTCTTTCCTTTATTGTGCTACGTTTCGTTTGCCTTGGATTTCCCATTCAAGGGGTCGTAAATCGATCGGGGCGTTGCCCTCATCCTCAGGAGCGCTATGAAACTCATCTTGGCATTCCTTCTTTGTGTTACACCCGCATTCGCCCAGTTAGATACCGGCGCAATTGTCGGCTACGTGCATGATCAGAGCGGTTCCGCCATTCAATCCGCTACCATTCTCGTCACTTCTCAAGGCACCAACGCGCAGTGGACTATCACTACCGACGACCACGGCGAATACGTAACGCCGCCCTTGCGCTCGGGAATCTATTCCGTTCGCGTCGAAGCTCCCGGCTTCAAATCCGAAACGAAGGAAAACATCACGATCCAGGTGCAAGACCGTTTGCGCGTGGATTTCGACATGGCCATTGGCGCAGTTACCGAAAACATTACCGTCTCCGCCGACTCTCAGCTGATTCAAACCGAAACCTCATCCCTTGGCCAGGTCATCTCTTCCAAACAAATTACCGACCTGCCGTTAAACGGCCGCGACTACGTCCAACTCGCCACCCTCACAACCGGCGTGGTGCGCACCAGCTCTGGTACCAATGGAAACGTCGGCGGCTCCAGCACCGGCGGCCAGAACAGCTTCGTCGCCAACGGCGCTCGCGGCACTCTGAATAACTTCTTGCTCGACGGCATCGACAACAATTCCAATGACAATGGCGGCCTCATCCTCCGCACCAGCGTCGATGCCATCGAGGAATTTAAAATCCAGACCAACTCCTTCTCCGCGGAATTCGGCCGCAGCGGCGGAGCTGCCATCAACGCTGTCCTCAAGTCCGGCACCAACTCTGTACACGGCACGGTTTTCGAATTCTTCCGCAACTCCGCTCTCGACGCTCGCGACTTCTTCGAAGATCCCTCGGTCAAGAAAGCTTCCTTCAAGCAGAATCAGTTCGGCGTGACCCTTGGTGCGCCGATCGTCAAAAATAAACTCTTCGCCTTTGGCGATTATCAGGGAACCATCATCCGCAATCCCCAGACGCTGATTTCATCAGTCCCGACGGCCGCGGTAAGAACCGGCGATTTTTCTGGCGCGGAAAATGGCGTAATTTTTGATCCGCTAACCGGGCTCCCGTTCCCGGGCAACATTATTCCCGCGGACCGTATTGACCCCATCTCGCAAGCCATCGTCAATCTGTACCCGCTGCCGAACCAGTCGGGCTTCCGCAATAACTTTAAAATCTCCCCGATCGAACAGGATCGCATCGATCAGGGCGACGGGCGCCTGGACTACAACATTTCGCAATCCAACCAGATTTTCGCGCGCTACTCCATGAGCGGCCGCACCGACGTGGTCCCCACTCCTCTTCCCGGCCTCGCCAACGGCGGCGGCGGCGGCACGGGAAATGCCTTCGAAGATACCAAGGGCGCGGCCCTCGGCTGGACCCACGTTTTCTCTCCCGCTCTCGTCAATGAATTTCGCTTGGGCTTCAATTATGTGCACGTCCGCCGTGGCGTTCCTTTCGGCGGCAACCAACTGCCTCCAGCGGAATTGCGTGTTCCCGGCGTGCCTGACAACCCTTCGACCAATGGCATTACGTTATTCCGCCCGAACGGCTACCGCCGCGTCGGCGATCCCGGCTTTGCACCCACGATCCTCGCCAGTCAGGAGCGGGAAATCCGTGATGTGCTCAGCCTGACCCGCGGCCGCCACACCATCAAAGTCGGCGCGGAAATGCGCTGGAGCGAATTCAATATCTTCCAGGTCGCCGATCCGAATGGCACGTTCACCTTCACCGGACAATTCACCTCGGATCCCCTGGGCGTGGTCGACTCTGGCAGTTCCATCGCCGACGAACTTCTCGGCCTGCCGCTCAGTTCCAGTATTTCCACGCTACTGAATCTAGGAAATCGTCAACACGTTCCCAGCGTCTTCGCCCAGGACGATTTCAAAGTGAACCGGCACCTCACCTTGAATCTTGGCGTTCGCTACGACTATTTCTCTCCCACCGTCGAAGTAAACGACAAACAAAGCAATTTTGATTACTCCACCGGTGAAATCATCGTCGCCAATCGCAACGGTGCTTCCCGCGGACTCGTCGATGTAGATCATCACAACATCGCTCCCCGCATCGGGTTCGCCTGGAGCCCCTTCGACAACGGCAAGAGCGTTCTTCGCGGCGCCTACGGGATCTTTTACAGCGGTCAGGAAATTCGTACCGCTGCCCCCCTGCAGCTCGCCTACAACGTGCCGTTTTTCTCCCGCCCGCTTTTCATCAGCGATGGTGTTACGCCGCTCCTGACTGTCTCTGGCGGCTTCCCTCCCGTCGATCCGGCCAACGCGATCGATCCGCCGGTCACCAGCGTGGACCAGCGATTGAAAACGCCTTACTACCAGCAGTGGAATCTGGCGGTCCAACAAGCCTTGCCGGCGCAAATGTCCCTCGAAGTCGCCTATGCCGGATCAAAAGGCACCCACCTGCAGGTCGTCACCGATCAGAATCAGGTGCAGACCCCCGGGCCCGGCGACGTGCAATCCCGCCGTCCATTCCCAAATTTGAACTCCTTCACCTCCATCCAGAATCGCGGCAACTCCACCTATCACTCGCTGCAGGCTAAGCTGCAGAAGCGCTACAGTTTCGGTTTGTCTTTCCTGAGTTCCTACACCCTCAGTAAAGCCATCAACGATCTGCCCGAAATTTGCTGCGCCCAACCTTTCCCGCAGAACAGTTACGACCTGAAAGCGGAAAAGGGCCTCGCGGATTTCGATCAACGTCACCGCTGGGTAACCAGCTTCGATTACCAACTCCCCTTCGGCCACGGCCGCCGCCATAACATCGAGAATCGCGCGTTCGACCTGATTGCCGGTGGCTGGGATATCGGGGGAATCTTCACCATCGCCACCGGATTCCCCTTTTCCGCGTTGATCGGATTCGATCCTTCCAACACCGGAAGCCAGGGGCTCTTAAGGGCCGACCGCATCGGCAATGGGAATCTACCGGCTGGTCAGCGCTCGCCGGATCTATGGTTCGACGTCAACGCCTTTGCGTCTCCTGCGGACTTCACCTTCGGCAATGCCGGTCGGAACATCCTGGTCGGACCGGGCGAAAAAATCCTGGACGGCTCCATTCGCAAGGAGTTCAATCTGTTCAACGAGCAGAAACTCGAATTCCGCGCAGAATTTTTTAACATGCTGAATCATCCGTACTTTGCGCAACCGGACAATTTTCTCGACGATGGTCCAGGCTCCTTCGGCACCATCACTTCGCTCTCCATCCCCATGCGGCAGGTGCAGTTCGGCCTGAAATACCGCTTCTGATTCCTTAACGCCAGCGTGGGAAACGCCGGATCGCGCCGCGTCTCAGCCGCTCCGGCGTTTTCGTCGCCGAAGAGTCCGTTCTCATTTAAAGTGTTGACAGTAGAGTTCTGCGGCCCGAAACGCCCAAGGACCCAAGGAGATGAGCATGATCGATCGCCGTGGTTGGCTGTACAGCATGGGACTGCTCGCCGGCGCTGTTGCCAAGCCGGAACTTTTCGCCGCAACTTCCGCCCAGGATGCCGCGCCCCAGGCCAAGCCTCTCGATATTTCTCAATACGTGCCCAAAAGCATGCTGCGCGTAAAAGAAACCTCCGTGCCCCGCGCAAAATACCCCGTCATCGATATCCACACCCACATCTCCGAATCCACGCACTATGAGAAGGGCGTCGCTCTCTCGCCCGACCGCGAATATCCGGAATCGCCGCAAGAACTTCTACAGGTGATGGATCGGAAAAATATTCGCGCCATGGTCAATCTCACCGGCGGCTACGACAAAGGCTTGGCCGAAGCCGTTCAGAAATACGACCGCGCCGTACCCGGCCGTTTTTACACCTTCGCCGAGCCCTGCTATGCGCGTTTCAAAGAACCGAACTACCCAAAGATTCAGGCCGACAGCATCGCGCAGGCCCATCGCGATGGCGCCCGCGGCCTGAAAATTCTGAAAACTCTCGGTCTTTACCTTCGCGAAGACATCACCAGTGGCCACCTCGTGAAGATTGACGATCCGCGCTTCGATCCTATGTGGGACACCTGCGCGCAGCTCAATATGCCGGTAGCCATTCATGTCTCCGATCCGGTCGCGTTTTTCACTCCCACCGATCGTTTCAACGAGCGTTACGAGGAGCTCAATAACCATCCCGACTGGTCCTTCTACGGCGGTGATTTCCCCAGCAACGCCGAATTACTCGAGGCTCGCAATCGCGTCTTCTCCAAACATCCCAAAACACAATTCATCGCCCTGCACGTCGGAAATTTCTCGGAAGACCTGCAAAACGTTTCAGAAAATCTCGACCGCTTCCCCAACATGACCGTCGACACCGCTGCGCGCGTCGGCGAGCTCGGCCGCCAGCCGCGCACCTCCCGCAAATTTTTTGAGAAATATCAGGACCGCATTCTCTTCGGCACGGATGCCACGCCGCACGGCGAGGCCTTCCCTCAGCAGGTCTTCAACGACAAGCTGTACGAAATTTATTACCGCTTCCTCGAAACCGAAGACGAATACTTCGACTACGCTCCCGCCGAAATTCCACCGCAGGGCCGTTGGCGTATCTACGGCATAAATCTTCCCGACGATATTTTGCGCAAAGTCTATAACGGCAACGCTTCCCGCTTGTTGCATCTCACGAGCTACTGATTCTTCATCTCACTAGGAGCGGACAAGCATGAATTCGATACGTATACTTTTGCTTTGTGTCTTCGTAGCTGCCGCGGCTCAGGCCGCTGGCCCCGAAGTCGCCACCAGCACCAAAGCGTCGGATGACATGGTTCCCAACACCAACCCCGCCAGCCCTTTCTGGAGCCAGGCCACTCCCACCGTCGCCGAGAAAGATAAAAACGGAAGCGTGCTCCCCGGCTACCGCACCGAAATCCGTTCGAGGTGGACCAATAAGTATCTCTATTTCCTCTTCACCTGTCCTTATGAGGAATTATTTCTGAAACCCAAGCCAGCCACCCACACCGAAACCAATCAGCTTTGGAATTGGGACGTCGCCGAAGTTTTCCTGGGCTCGGACTTCACCAACATCAAGCGCTACAAGGAATTCGAGATTTCACCCCAGGGCGAGTGGATCGATCTCGACATCGATCTCACCAAACCGCATCACGAAGATGGCTGGACCTGGAACTCCGGCTTCGAGGTCGCCGCGCGCATCGATAAAAAATCTAAAATCTGGTACGGCGCCATGCGTATTCCCTGGTCCGCACTGAGCGACGCACCGCCGTCCACCGGAAAAACCTTTCGCGTTAATTTCTTTCGCGGCCAGGGCCCAAAAAACAGCCACAAAGACATCGCCTGGCAGCCCACCATGAGCGAAACTTTTCACGTACCTGAGCGTTTCGGCTCTTTGCAACTCGTCGATAAGCCCTGAGCACTCGGAAATTTTCAAATGCTCTTCGCCCAGGTGTGAAAGAATTCATGCAAGCCATGAACACGCCACCGTTTACCCTCGCCGGAAAAGTCGCCGTTGTTCTCGGTGGCACCGCCGGAATCGGCCGCGGCATCGCCTTGAGCTTTGCCGATGCTGGCGCCGACGTGATCGCTTCCGGCCGCCGCCAGGAATTAATCGATTCAGTTGCCACGGATATCGAATCCCGCAGACGTAAAACGTTGCGCCTGGCCTCCGACGTCTGCAATCGCGCGACTCTGCAGGAATTACTTCAGAAAGTTGTCGGGCATTTCGGCAAGGTCGATATCCTTGTGAACTGCGCCGCCAAAATCGCACGCGCCGCCACGTTGTCGTTCCGCGAAGACCAGTGGAACGAAATTCTCGACACCAATCTCACCGGCACTCTGCGCGCTTGCCAGATTTTCGGCAAACACATGCTCGAGCGTCAATACGGCCGCATCATCAATATCGCTTCGCTCAATAGTTTCGTCTCTCTGTCCGAGGTCGCCGCCTACGCCGCCAGTAAAGCTGCCGTCGTCTCCCTCACCCGCTCACTCGCCGTCGAATGGTCGCGCCACGGAGTTCTCGTAAACGCCATCGCTCCCGGCGTCTTCCGCACCGAGTTCAACCAGAAGTTACTCGACGGCACGCCGCGCGGCCACGAACTGCTGATGCGCACGCCCATGGGCCGCTTCGGTCAAACCGATGAAGTCGCCGGTGCCGCCGTCTATCTGGCCTCCGATGCCGCTTCCTTTGTGACCGGTCAAACCATCGTAATCGATGGCGGCTTTCTGGCCAGCGGCGTCAACCAGTAGTTCATGCTCCGTACCAATCGCTCTTAAGGAATGGGGAAAGAGGCCGACATTGCCGTGGTTCTGGCGTGAATCCGAGGAATTATCCCGCGCGGAAATCGATGGACTCGCCCTGCGCTTGCTTTCCGAAGCGCATTCGCGCTTCAAAAAAGATTTACACCGCGTTCTGCTACTGCCTCCCGATCTGACCCGCGCTCACAGCGGCGCCGGTAAAATCACCGAGACCATCTACAAAGCCCTCGTGCCGCACGCCGATGTGCACGTAATCCCCACTCTCGGCCAGCATCAACCCCACACGGCCGAGCAAAATCGCTGGATGTTTGGCGACATCCCCAATGACCGCATTCACGTCCACGACTGGATCGGCGGTGTAACCCGCGTGGGCGTAATTCCTGCTCATCTCGTGAAGGAAACCACCGGAGGCGTCGCCGACTGGGACATTCCCGTCGACCTCAACACGATGCTGATGAAAGAACACTGGGATCTGATCATCAACATTGGTCACGTCGTGCCTCACGAAGTCCTGGGCTTCGCCAACCACAACAAGAATTACTTCATCGGCCTCGGCGGTAAGGACACTATCTGCGCCTCCCACATGGCCGCCGCCATTTATGGCATCGAAAACAACTTAGGCCAGCTCATCACTCCGCTCCGCGCCTGTTTCAATTGGGCCGAAAACGAATTTCTGAGCGATCTACCCGATGTCTACCTGCAAGTGGTCATGAAGCGCAGCCCCGACAACCGCCTCGTCACCACCGGCGTGTACGTCGGCGACGATCTCGAAACCTATCTGATGGCCGCCCGCAAAAGCCGGACAGAAAACATCACGGTACTCGACCAGCCCGTCCAGAAAATCGTCGCGGTCATGCAAGCCGATGAATTCCACAGCACTTGGGTCGCGAACAAGGCCGTCTATCGCACGCGCATGGCCCTGGCCGATGGCGGGGAATTGCTGATCATCGCCCCCGGCCTTCGCCGATTCGGCGAACAGGAATCCGTGGACGCCCTCATTCGCAACTACGGTTACCGCGGTACCCCGCATACCTTGTCGCAATACCGCGAACAGTCAGACCTACAGCAACTCGCTCACGCCACCGCGCACCTGTTGCACGGCTCCAGTGAAGGCCGCTTCGCCATCTCCTATGCACCCGGATTTTTGACTAAACAGGAAATCGAGCAGGTGAACTACGGGTATGTTCCGCTGCGAGAGGCCCTGCGACGCTATCCGCCGAGAAAAATGCAAGAGGGCTGGAACAACATGCCCGACGGTGAAAAAGTATTCTTCATCAGCACGCCATCGGCAGGTCTCTGGTCCACCAAAAAGCGTCTCGAAGAGCGTGCCGGCAACTAGCATTGACAACCCACTCCGCGCTGACTACGCCGGCAAGAACACCGGCCGGATATGCCTCTCAAAGAGGTTTTCCGTCACACCACGAGCAATAATCTTTTCGTTTTCCCGCACACCCCCGGTGAATCGCTCGCCCATCTTGGCCGCAATCTTGAAGCTGACGTGCAGCAACTGGCGAAAGTCCGCATTGTATAAACGGCAATTCGTATCGTGATGCAGCGCACCGGCAAAATCCTCTGCCGTCCACGCTTTCACGCTGTCAGGTTGCGGCAATCGCCCCCGATCAATCTCGATCACCGTGGCGTACGGCGCGCACAACTCCTCCATCTTTTCGTACGCCTGCGCATAAATTTCTTTTGCCAGTTGCAGCCCACTGCCGCCCGCCAGCGCTAATCCCTCCAATTCCGCCAGCCACGTCGTTCCCGCGGTCTTCAGATGGATCCCCGCGCCAGCTTGTCTGATCAATCGGTGGATCGCCGGATACAACGAGAATTTATCGCTGCCGGAATGCACGCTGAGCTTCAGGTTGGGAGGCAAATCGTAACGGCCCACCGCATGATCGATCACCGCCAGGTCTGCCGCAAACTCCCTCGAGAATTTCTTCACGTCGCCTCGATAATCTACTCCCTTGTTGAACCGCCCGCTGAATTTCGGCGCAATGGTCTGAATCGGAATCGTTTCATCCGCGATAGCCGCCAGAATGATCAGCAACTCCTGCGGTTCCTGCGGTGCATCCGTCTCGTCCATGGAAATTTCTGGAACAAACGTGCCAGCGCCCTTGCGTTCCGCGATGTAGCGATAGATTCGTCCCGCCTCGGACACCGCAGCCAGATACCTCCGCGCAACGGCCTCTAGATTCTCGCGACTCATCGCGAGAATTATTCCGGCTTGCTCCAACGTGATTTTCTCCAGCAACTCCGCATGCCGCGCAACAAAAGCTGCCACGTCGGTGTGCTCGGCGGGCGCTCCAATCTTGTCCGCCACGTCGATCGTAAAAAAGTCGCAAGGCTCGATAAACCGATCGACCGTTCCCAGCCCGATATGATCCGCATCCAGAAAATACCCTTGCCTCCATTGCAAATCCCGCACCGCGCGATCCGCCGCTTGCCGCGTCTCCGACGGCTCCGATCCCACGATCAAATGCTCACGGTTCGAC
>DATCOK010000548.1:0-2164 GCA_036564765.1 Candidatus Acidiferrum sp.
GATCAACACCACCACGGGAACCCAGAAATGCGAATCCGTGAGTACCGCGCGAACGATCGAAGGTCTCAAGGTATTTTCCGGATCACAAAGCGACCGCGAATCAATGCGAATGCGCCGCAGTATGTTCACTCATCGCCGAATCCACAAGCAAAATCCTGCAGGTGCAGCTAGCCGCATTACACTTGGAACGCAACTGCCCCGTAACCTATTTCAAATTCGGATTTTTCGGCAAGCTGATCAAGTTCGCAAAGATCCGGTAGGCCCCAGGCACGCCGTCCGGCAGTTGCCGGTAAAACGCGTACGCATTATAGATGTACACGCCTTTCCCATAGCGCGCGTACAGAAACCCACCTTTTTGCGCTTCTTGGCCCTCATCCTTCGTGGATAGCAGCGGCTCGTAGTGCGAATCCCACGACTTCAGGAATTTTGAGCCGCGCTCTTCCACCCAGCCCGCGAAATCCCGCTCGGTGATCGTGTTGGGCCACGTGAACACCGGATTCTTCGGATCCAGAATTTCCATCTTCGAATCCTCATCCGTGACCTCTTCGGGATTCGAACCCATTTCATAAGGATATGGGCCGAAATTGTGATCGAACTCCGGTGTGTTGTACTGCACGATCATCACGCCGCCATTCTTCACATATTCCAGCAGCCGGCTGTTATACGTTTTCAACTCGTCGCGCGCCGCATAGGCCCGCACGCCCAGAATAATCGTGCTGTAGCGCGACAAATCCCCCGACGCCACGTCGCTGGGCGTCAGGAACGTCACGTGTAAGCCCAAATCCTCGAGCGCGGCGGGCACGTCGTCCCCGCTTCCCGTGATATACCCCACGTTCAACCCATCCGCCACCTTCACGTCCACGCCGGAAACGCGCAGGACCGCTGGCCGGTATAGATAATCCGGCCGCAGCCCGGGATAACCGGTCACCTGGTAGCCCTGCTCGTACTTTTCGGCGCCGTACTCCACCACCGCCGTCAGCGTGTAACTTTTCTCCGCCAGGTTGGCGGGCGTTACTTGAAAATTCGCGAACTGCTCGTCTCCGTCGCTCGCGGAGGTAAACTCCACCGCAGGGGGAGTGCTCTTCCAGCCCGCCGGCAACGCCAGTTTCACCGTGCCTTTGGCCTCGCCTTTTACGTTGCTGCGCACCGCCGCGGTCACCTTGAACTCCTTGCCGCTCAGCGGCACGATGCCCGCCTGCGGATTGATGGTCACCGACATCGCCGGCCCCACCACCAGCGGTTCGGATACGACTCCAAATCCGTTTACCCGCTTGATGCTCTGGACCACTTCACCGACCCGCACGGGCACGCCCTCGAACTGAAACTCCGCCCAGGCCTGCAACGGATACGGCGACAGCGGCAGGTTCAAATATTTTTGGTCGGAAATGTCGTAGTACGACTGCTCGATATTCGGCCGCGAAAAATACGGCTTGGTGAACTTGGCATTTTTTGGCGCGGTCAAGTCGAAACGCACATCCGCAGGTTTGTCTTCCGGGAGCTGCTGTGCGTTCCACGAGCCCTGCACGTCCCAGTCGTTTCCGTCGGAGGCTTCCACCTTTACCTGTTGCAGGCTCACGGGCATCGCGCTCTGATTCACCACGTGCACTTTCACGCCAAACTTCTGTCCGGGAATCACCACGCGCGCCGTGTCTGGATCGCCCACAAACATGGCCCACAGCGGATTGGGTTCCTTGTCGGGAGCCATGACCGCCGCCACCAACAAGCCCAGCGCCTCCGCCAGCGCGTTGTTGAACTGCGTTTTCTTGGTCTCCAGCTCAAAGGTCACATTGTATTTTTCATCCGCGGAAAGCCGGCTCTCTTTCACTTGCGTGATCAGATTGTCGGTCTCTTTCCAACCCTGCGCCAGCTCCGCGGCAATCTTTTCCGGATGCGCGGCCGAAAAATCCGCAGTGGCCTTTTCGACCAGTTCGTTGACGCGCTGCAGTCCGCTGGTCAGAAAACCGCTGTCGCCGCTCTTCGCCAGCGTGGCGATGCCCACCAACGACACATCGATGCCGTCAAAAAACGATTTCTCCTTATCTTCCGCAGGCGAGAGCGAAGCATAACGGTGATACGGCGTATTCACCGCGCCCGCTTTGGGAATCATCCCGCCGCCCGTCTGGCTCTTCTGGTAGCCCAACCCTTCGCGCGCGATCTGAACGTA
>DATCOK010000549.1:0-7986 GCA_036564765.1 Candidatus Acidiferrum sp.
GGACTGGTGGACGTAAGGCGGGATGGACGCAAAAAAATGTATCGCACGAATGTGGAGGCGATTCGGCCGCTGCATGAGTGGACTGGCACGTTTGAACGCTACTGGAAGCACCAGTTGCTGCGCGTGAAGGAGCGGGCGGAGTCGGCCAAGTAGGCAGGGAAGTGCTCGACTCACAGGCGGACGTGAGCAAGTAGAGGCAGAAGCGGAGAGGTAGTTAGTGGTTAACGAAGTACAAAATCTCAAGGAGGAAACATGAGCACTGCGGCACCGAGGAAAGAAGCGAAAGTGGAAGACCTGACGTTGAGTATCACGGAGGAGATTCACGTGAAGGCCGGGCTGGAGAAAACCTTTGCAGCCTTGCTGGAACAGATCGGGCCGGGAAATTCCACACCGGACGGCACAGCCATGCCCATGAAGCTGGAAGCGTGGCCGGGCGGGCGGTGGTTTCGGGATCTCGGCGACAACAATGGCCACTACTGGGGCGCGGTGCAAGCTATCAAGCGGCCTGCGCTGCTTGAAATTCATGGGCCGCTGTTCATGTCGTATGCCGCAGTTTCGAATCTGCAGTATCGCCTGAGCGAAGAAAAAGGCGGAACGCTGATCAAGTTTCACCACATGGCGCTCGGGCTCGTGCCCGAAGAGCATCGCGAAGGCATGACCAAGGGCTGGAAGCACATTCATGAGCAAGTGCGGAAGCGCGCGGAAGCAGCGAAGTGAAGCGGAATTTTATTAGGAGGAACTTATGTGTCCGGTTTGTTGGCTGGATGCAGCGTGGATTTTGGCTAGCGGTTTAGCCGCCGGCGCAGGATGGCTGTTGCGCGCGGGGCTCGCAAAAATGTTTTAGCTCTACCAGGTTTGATAGAAACCTGAAGCATCCATACAAGAAAGGAGCATCAACATGGCTACGGCAGTGAGTGGAAAATTGCAGGAAAAGAAAGTGACCGGAGCGGGGGAGTGGGTGGCGGCGCGTAAACAACTTCTGGCGAAAGAGAAGGAGTTGACGCATCTGCGCGACGAAGTGAGCCGCCAGCGGCGCGAACTGCCGTGGGAACGGGTGGAGAAGAACTATACCTTCGACGCCCCGGGTGGTAAGCGCACGCTGGCGGATCTTTTCGAAGGACGAAGCCAGCTGGTCATTTATCACTTTATGCTGGGGCCGGACTGGAAAGAAGGGTGCCCGAGTTGTTCGCTGCTCGCCGATCATTTTGACGGCAGCATTCCGCACCTGAATGCCCGCGACGTAACGCTGGCGGTGGTTTCGCGGGCGCCGCTTGCGCAGATCGAGGCGTTTCAGAAGCGCATGGGCTGGAAGTTTCAATGGGTCTCGTCATACGGGACGGACTTTAACTTTGATTATCACGTGTCGCAGTCGGAGAAGGATAAGTCCGCGGGCGAGACGGAGTACAACTACACCAAGCAGAAGTTTCCAGCCGACGAGATGCCCGGCGCCAGCGTTTTCTATAAAGATGCTTCAGGAGAGGTCTTTCACACGTACTCGACCTACGGGCGTGGCCTCGATCAGTTCATCGGCGCGTACAACTTTCTGGACATCGCCCCGAAGGGCCGCGACGAGGAAGGCCTGGCGTTTTCCATGGCGTGGGTGAAGCACCACGATAAGTACGAACCGAACGCTACCGTGGACGCCGCCAAGAATTACCAGCAACCGGAAAAGAGCCGCGAATCGTGCTGCTCGGACGAGAAGCACTAACGAACCACCATTCGTACACGGGTCGAACCACAGGCCGTGCCGCGCTTTTGCGCTGTGCGGCCTTTTTCATTTAGAATGCGCGCATGAAACGCCGAACGGTACTCAAGTCCATTCCGCTGGCTGCGTTCATTCCATCATCCGCGTGGGCTGCTATGCACGCTGGCGAGAATTTCCGCGATGCAGAAAAGGTTTCAGCAGCCGCGCCTACTACTACCGTCTACGAACTGCGTATCTATCACGCCGCCGCGGGTAAACTGCCGGAACTGTTGGCGCGCTTTCGCGAACACACCCTGAAACTTTTCGAGCGCCATGGCATGAAAACTCTGGCGTTCTGGACGCCCACCGACGAACCGCAGAAGAACGAAATGTTGATGTACATCCTCGAGCATCCCAGCCGAGAAGCCGCCACGGCCAACTGGAAATCGTTCCAGGACGACCCCGAATGGAAAGCGGTGAAAGCCAAATCGGAAGATAACGGCGGCCTGGTTGACAAGGTAGATTCCACGTATATGGCCCTGACGGAATTTTCCCCCCGACTGAAATACCAACGCTGGTAGCCAGCCTCGATCTCTGTGCCTTTCAGGAGCCGCCCGATGGTTCAGGCGACTGATGGAACACAGCTTCGACTATATTTTTGACGTTGCGTAGGTTGGGATTCACGATGGTGCTGAGGAATTTTCGTGGCTCTCGTCGGCGATGAGTTGGAAGGCTGGAAACACGCGTATCGCGTGCTGGATGCGCCATTATCTGCCTCTCCCGCGACCATTAAGCAGAGCTACCGCAAGCTGATGAAACGGTGGCATCCCGATCTGTTTGCGAGTGGCAGCGCGGGACAAGTGGAAGCTAGCAATATGACGCGGATCATCAATGAGGCCTACGCCAGCATTGGCCGGGCGCCGCTGCGATATTACGCGGAGCCCCGGACGCCGACGCCGCAGGCGCCTGCGCGCGCGGGGCATGCGGTCTACGCCGGTGTGCCACAGTCTCAACGAACGGCGTGGCGCGCCGCGCCGGCACGAGCGAGCGAGGCGAGAAGTGCTGGAAGAAATGGCGATGATCCTTATCCAAACGCCGACCGGATTGAATTTTGGGTGCGGCTCATTATGGGGCTGGGCTTCGGGTTGTTCTTCGGTCTGGTCGCGTCACTGGAAGTATATGTGCACGTGGGAACCGATCTCTGGATACCGATAGCGATTGCGGTCGGTGTGACGGCGGCGGTTACCGTGGGTTCGGTGAAACAAGGCGATAAGTTCTGGCATTCGTTTTTTAACAACTGGCTGGAGTGGCAGTAGGTCACCAACGTCGAACGGCTAACAATGTATTTGAGATGTCGAGAGTTACCGGTGCAAGTCGGGGGTGTGGACGTGCTCGGGGCGGACGCCTACGCCGACGGCGCGGGCGGGGATGCGGCGCAGGACAGGAAAGTTTTTTAGCAGACGAAGAGGGAAGGGTAATTTGGTGATGGGGGCTTTGGTGGCTAGCGCGGGAGTGATGAAGTGTTTGTGCGCAAAGACTTGAAAGCCTTGCGTCACGCGTGTCGGGAATTCGCGGCGGGCTTGCACTTTGTGGAGATAGGCGTCGACGTTTTTGCCACTGTTCAGCGGGACCGCGAGAATATTTGCGGCGGCTACGGCGTCCTGAATGGCGAGATTGATGCCTACGCCGCCGATGGGCGACATGGCGTGGGCGCAATCGCCGACGCAGAGCAAGCCTGGGCCGGACCATTGGCGCAGGCGATCGACGCTCACGGAAAGCAGCTTGATATCGCTCCAGTCTTTCCATTCGGCGGTGCGGCCATGCAGGAAGGGCGCGACGGCTTCGATGTCCGTGCGAAACGCGTGCAGGCCGCGCGCCTGAATCGCCGCAAAGCCGCCTTTCGAAATGACGTAGGCGCATTGCCAGTAGTCGTCGCGGTCGAGGGTCACCAGCAACTTTCCCGCCCGGAAGCGGCCGAGAGTCTGGTGCGGGTCGCTGGCGTCGCGCGAGACACGCATCCACAACACATCGATCGGAGCGCCCAAGTCTTCGGCGGCGAGTGCCGCTTTTTCGCGCACGACGGAATGGCGGCCATCGGCGCCGACCGTCAGCGTGGCGCGAAATTCTCTCGCGCCGTCGCGAGTTCTGGCACGCACGCCCACCACTCGGCCATTCTCAATGATCAGATCGGTCACTTCGGATTCCATGCGCAGATGAAATTGCGGGTAGGTTTTGGCTTTTTCGGCGAGGAAGTTTAGAAAATCCCACTGGGGCATGAGCGCGATGAATTTGCAGTGGGTGGGCAGGTGGGAGAAATCGGCCACGGTTATGGTGAAGTCATCGATGACCGCGCCCAGTTCTTGGAGTTCCTGATGCGGACGCCTTAAAAAATCTTCGAGCAAGCCGAGTTCGTACATCAGCTCGAGTGTCGACGGATGGATAGTATCGCCGCGAAAATCACGCAGAAAGTCGGCGTGCTTTTCGATGACCAGCACGTCCACACCAGCGCGAGCGAGCAGGAAACCGAGCGCCATCCCGGCGGGACCGCCGCCCGCGATCAGGCACTTCGGCGAAGTGACAGAATCGCTTGTCTCGGCAACGTGCACGATCCCGGTAGTCTAAGTTGCCAGGGTAGCCGGAGGGCAAAATTCTTCAGCGTCCGGCAGCATCGCGCAGAAAACCATGCCTCGCGGGCACTACCGGGTATAAGATTCCTGCGCTTTCTTCTCATTCCGCAATTCATACGTTCATTCGCTGGAGGATCGATGGCCACAGCCGCAGCCAGTGGTAGCGTTAAAACACGTGCAGTGCTTCCCGGGCGTAAGTATGACCATTGGTTTTTTAATAGTATGGCGGTTCTGCTTTTCTGCACCGTGGCGTTTGGCTTTGCGCGCACCTACTACCTTGCCGGAGTGTTTCATGCGCCGCTGCCCAGCCCGATTATCCACGTGCACGGCGCGGTGTTCAGCGCATGGATCATTTTTCTGGTGGCGCAAACCGCCTTGGTAGGAGCAGGCCGAGTGGATCTGCACCGCAAACTCGGCACCGCGGGATTCTTGCTGGCGTGCCTGATGGTTTTCGTGGGAATGTGGGCCGCCGCGAATGCTATCGGCCGCGGAAGTCATCCACCGGGTGTGGACGCCGCAACTTTCTTGATAGTCCCGGCGACGGATATATTGATTTTTGGCACGCTGATCTTCTTCGCGTGGCGCGCGCGCTTTAATGCCGCCGCGCACAAGCGTTTGGTAATGGTAGCGACCGTGGCGCTGATGACCGCTGCG
Organism: Candidatus Acidiferrum sp.; assembly: GCA_036564765.1. GTDB lineage: Bacteria > Acidobacteriota > Terriglobia > Acidiferrales > UBA7541 > Acidiferrum. The sequence continues at coordinate 4,966 of DATCOK010000549.1, forward strand.
GTAGCCCGGTGGCCGTTCGCCATGGTGCAGGGAAAGATCATCGCCGCTGCAGGGGCCACCTACGTTTTTCTAGTGTTCATCGTGATTTATGATCTGTGGTCCACCCACAAAGTGCATCGCGCCACGCTATGGTCCAGCCTATTTCTTATTGCCGTTGAGTTTGTGAGGTTCCCGGTGTCGCAGACCGCGGTCTGGCGATCCTTCGCGGGCTGGGTCGCGCACTTCCACGCCTGATTTGCGAGTGGCAGCCGGGCCTGTGTAGGCTCAATACCTGTGGGGTTCGAGGCACTCGATCAAATTGATTCGGAATTTCTATAGAACTCTGGGAGCGGCCCAACGCGTGCGGATGGCTTTGTTCAGCGGTTCGGAATAGAGGAGGGCCACGACTTGGCCGAGGAGCGCGGCGATGATGGTGATGACGATAAATAGAGGGACTACCGCCCGCAGTGGTTTGCCGATACGAACGAAAAACGCGAATAGGGCGAAGACCACGAACATGTGGGTGAGGTAGATTTCGTAGCTGTGCTGGCCGAGGTGCAGCAGCGGTGCGAGCAGGCGCGGAGCTTTCCAGCGCGCCTGCGTGGCGGCGGCGATTAGTAGGCACGTGGCGACGGCGATGACGGTCATGTCCAGGCCGGTGCGGCCAAGGCCGGCGGAATTGGCGAGGTGCGAGAAGCACAAGATGAAAATAAGCAGGGCCACGCCGACCGCAACCTGGATTTTTCGTGCACTACGGGAAAATTCGCGGCGCGTTACCAGCAGCGCCGTCAGGCAGCCGAGTGCGATGGCGTCCATGCCGCCGAGATAAGAATATTCCTGCCAGACCTCATTGCCGTGGGCCAGAATGGTGCGCGCGAACGGGCCGGCCACGCCGAACGCGAGCAGCAGCGCGAGGAACCATCTGCCGCGGCCGAGGAAGCGCGCCGCCAGCGGAAAAAAGAGATAAAACACCTCCTCGATGGAAAGCGACCACAGGACGTCCCAGTTGCCGGGCAGATAACCGCGCCAGGCTTCGAGCACGTTGACGTGAAAGGTGAGCGTAGCGAGCAGGGCGCGAGGAAGGCCGCCGGTTTTGGGCTGCACCACAAAATTGTGAACCTGCGCCAGGTGCAAAGCGCTCAGCACGCTAAGGAGCAAAAGAAGTAGCGGAGCGATGCGTGCGAAGCGCATCAGATAGAATCCGCGCAGGCTGGTGCGGTCGAGCGAGCCCCAGCGCCGTAGCGTGGTGGAAGTGATCAGAAAACCGGAAATGGCGAAGAAGATTTGTACGCCGTGCTGTCCGTTCCACACCAGGGCAGAGACGAATTGCTCAGGGATGTGCTGGGTGTAGGGCACGTGCGCGATGAGCAGCCGCATGTTGACGTGATTCATCAACACAAAGAAGATCGCCAGGCCGCGCAGCAGGTCGACGCCATCGATGCGATGGCTCGAGTTGCTGGAAGCGGGACCGGCTGGAAAGTTCACGGCGCATTATGGCGCAGACTTGGGCTTTTATCCCGGCGCAACCGGAGAAGCGTTGACGAAGTGTCACTGGTGTTTCTGAACGACGCGGCACGGGACGCAAAGCGGCGTTGAATTTGGCCTCGTCGACATCGACTGGAGCGCATATACGGCGCGCATCCATCCGGTTCGGGGCGGAAGCGCGGTGCGTCAATGGCAAAATTAGGTAAAAGTTTGCCGAATTACGGCTGTGTAGTAAGTTTCCGGAGGCGCGGATGTCTCCAGGAGATTTGCAACCAAACACTCGCGCATAGGTTATGTGCACCGAAAGGACGCTGCGCTCGTGATGGCGACCCAGAAGGATTTGGATGTACAAAAAGTGGATACGCTGGTCGTGGGCGCTGGGCAAGCCGGGCTGTCAGTGGGATATTTTCTGGCGAAGCGCGCAATACCTTTCATGATTCTGGACGCGAATCCGCGCATCGGCGACTCTTGGAGAAATCGTTGGGATTCGCTGCGGCTGTTTACGACAGCGCGATACTCAGGGCTTGTGGGAATGCCTTTTCCGGCTCGCGGCAGTGCTTTTCCCAATAAGGAGCAGATGGCCGATTATCTGGAACGTTTTGCGCAGCGCTTCCAATTGCCGGTGAAGATGCGCGTAAAGGTCGAGCGTGTTTCGAAGCCGGGCACCGAGTTCGTGATCGAAACGAGTAGCGGCCGGTTCACGGCGAACAATGTGGTAGTGGCCATGGGCAATAATCAGCAGCCCAACCTGCCGCCGTTCGCGAGCGAACTCGACCGCGGCATCGTGCAGTTGCATTCGCTGGACTATCGCAACCCGTCGCAGTTGCGGGAGGGTCGCGTCCTGGTAGTGGGCGTCGGAAATTCCGGCGCGGATATCGCCATGGACGTGGCGCGGTCGCATCCTACCTGGATCGCCGGCAAAGAGAGCGGGCACATCCCCTGGCCCATCGACGACTTCCTGGGACGGAATTTTTACCTACGTCTGATTCGCTTCCTCGGTCATCACGTGCTCACGGTCAGAACACCCATCGGTCGCAGATCTCGCCCGAAACTACTGGGGCGCGCCGCGCCACTGATCCGCGTCAAGCCTCATGATTTGGGCAGCAACGGCATCCAGCGCGTCGGAAAAGTTACTGGGGTTCGCGACGGAAAGCCTATGCTAGGCGACAGTCAGACGCTGGAGGTAGCTAACGTCATCTGGTGCACCGGTTTTACGCCGGGATTCTCGTGGATCGATTTACCGGTGTTCGACGCCGATGGACGGCCGGACCATGAGTGCGGAGTGGCGAAGAGCGTCCCAGGGCTTTATTTCGTCGGGCTACGTTATCTCTTTTCGATGACTTCCGACGCCATCACCGGCGTGGGGCGAGATGCGGAGCGCATCGTCAAAGCCATACACCGCCGAAGTAAGGCCTCACACGCGGCGTGAGAGAGCGAACGAACAGCGGCGCCTCGAATAGACACGAAGGCTTCTGACAACAGGATTCGTAGCGCGAATCGCTGGGAATCGGCGACGCCGCCGCTGTGCATCCTCGGCGCTATGAAAAGCATCCATAC
>DATCOK010000550.1:0-2201 GCA_036564765.1 Candidatus Acidiferrum sp.
GGCCGATGGAGGCGATGAGCCAGAGGCCGCAGCCGACCAAGGCGCCGGGGGTGATCCAGTGCCACTCGGGCTTTTTGAGGTCGGGCGCGAAATAGTAGATCAGCGCGAGGCTGAACAGGATGCAGGCGAAGGCGGCGGGCCATTGCACGAATTTCCATACGAGCGCGGAGGTACCGGTGAGAACGGCTCCCAAGCCGTGATTGTGGCCGAGTACGATAACGCCGGCGGCGGCTACCAGCAGGGCCGCTACGCCGAGAGTCAGGCCGACGGCGATGGCGCGCTGTTTAAGGAAGGAGCGGGCTTCCTGCACGCCGTGTTCTATGTTGAGAGTATCCATGATGGCGAGCATACCGGCGGAGGCGGACCACAAAGTGAGGATGAGACCGAAAGAAAGTTTGCCGATGCCGCTGGAGGTGCTGATTTCGTCCATGGTCTTTTCGACGAGGTCGGAGGCGGAGGGCGGCATGACCTGGGTGAGGAAATTGAACATGGTTTCACGCACGTGGCTGGCCGCGCCGGGGAGCACGCCGAGCGTGGAGATTAAAAAGATGAGCATGGGGAAAAGCGCGAGGAAAAAATAGTAAGCGAGTTGCGCGGAGCGGCCGAAAACGTCGTCTTCGTTGGCTTTTTTCCAAGTGCGTTTGGCGGCGTCAGCCCAGTTGAGGCGCGGAGGCTTCCCGGCTTGTTCAAACATGATTTGTCCTTGGGGAATGAGGGGCGAGTTGAAGTTGATTTGTTGAATGAGGCGGGTGCTTTCGGGCCCGGGGAAAATTTTGCAAGGATAAAGCGAGGCGGGTAACTCCGCCTCGCTTTATTTTTAGCTGTCCGTTTAAATTTAGAAACCGCGATTTTTTGCGGCGCGGGCGCGGTCTTCCAAGGGAGTGTCGGTGCTGGTGGCGGTGCCGGCGGCGACTTCGGCGCGGTTGGTGATGCGCTTCTGCTCCTCAGTGGAGACGCTCTTGGCAGTTTCAGCGGTGGTGGAAGAGACGTCTTCGGCTCCGGCGGCGATGAGAAGTTTCTTGGCGCGGTCGCGCTGTTCGCTGGTGGCACAGTGCACGGAGATAAGCGTGCCGCCCTTGGTGATCATGCCTTCGTACCGTTTGGCTTCGTATTCGGGAATGCCCATACCGACGAGCGCTCCGGTGACTCCACCGACAGCGCTGCCCACGCCCGCGCCCGCGAGGGCGGCGAGGATCGGACCGGCGGCGATGAGTGGACCGATGCCAGGAATGGCGAGTGCGCCGACTCCCACAAACCAGCCGAGCGCGCCACCAAGAAGTAGCCCGGAACCTGCGCCGGCGGCTGCGCCTTCGGGAGCCTTGGTGGATTTTTCGGTGGTCATGCCACTTTTGCCGAGAGATTCAGGCGCGAGAAACGCTACGTCGGCTGGGGCAAAGCCTTCGTTCTTGAGAGCTTCAGCGGCGTTTTCTAGGATTTGACGATTGGTGCAGATGCCGTAGACGACTTCATTTTTGGACATGTGGGTTCTCCTGTGTAATTTTTTGCGGACTGAAATTTTCTGGGACTACTCGGTCTTGACGGTGAGATCGTTTTTCACGTTGGAGGCCCCGGCGATTTCGGTGGCCTTGGCGCCGATAGCGTCTTTTTCTTCCTGCGATTTAACCGGGCCTTTTAATTCAACCATGCCATTGCGGGTAATAATCTTGATGTTGTGCGCATAGGTGGACAGGGATTTGTCATGGGTCAGGGACTGGCGGATTTTTTTGGTGGTGTCGGTGTCGGAGGTTGATTGGCCCTGCTGATCGGCGCGGTTGGCGTCGCGGTGTTTGGTGGGCAAATTCTTTTTGGTGTTGTCGGGTTGCGGTGATTCCTGGGGATCCTGGGAGATTCTCGGAGCGGCAGTGACGCAAAGTGCAAAAGCTGAAGAGAGTACGGCCGGTAACAATGTTTTGGTGAATCTTATTGAGAACATAGTCGCAAGTCTCCTGAGCGGAGCTGGGCGTGAACCATTCGCCTGTAGCGAGGGTACTGCCACCATTGGGGGTGAGCCATACGGTGCATCCTTTAGGAGGTGGGGAAAGATATGTAGATGTAGATGACGGCAGGAGTACTCCGGGCCGGGATGATGCGCGTCACAAGGAGGGGCATAATTCGATGAAACTGGATGAGCAGAAGACGGGGATGTTGACTTTCGATTTCCAGCGGGGGATTTTGGCCCGAGCGGCGGGGGCGGCTGACGG
>DATCOK010000551.1:0-12344 GCA_036564765.1 Candidatus Acidiferrum sp.
CCTCCAACCGCGCGGCCTCGCGCATTGGCCCCACCAGCGCCCATCCACGCGCCGCGAATTCGTCGGCTATTCCGGCCACCAGCGGCAACTCCGGCCCCACCACCGTTAAATCCGGGCGAATCTTTTCCGCCAGCACCACGAGTCCCGCCAAATCCCCCGAGTCCACTGCAACGCACTCTGCCTCCGCCGCGATTCCCGCATTGCCCGGCGCGCACCAAATTTTCTCCACCCGCGCGCTTTGCCGCAGCTTCCACGCCACTGCATGCTCGCGCCCTCCTCCGCCAATCAACAGAATCTTCATGCTGCAACCCTCATCTTGCTCCCGCGCACACACTAATTTTCAGCAACATTATAGACGCAAAATCAGCGTTGAATATTTCAGGAAGTCGTAAAACTTTGGTAGGAATTTACCGCCGCAAACAAACTTTACGCCGCCGACTCGTCGCTACGACGCCCGGCTCGCCGCCCGAATCGGAATCGTCACTCCCGAAGTGGCGTCCGAAGACGCCAGCATGTGGCAGTGCCCGTCAAAAATCCCGCCCGGATCCACCACCATGCACGGCGCATGCACCTCGCCGGTCACCACGCCCTTGGCCTGAATCTCCACGCGGCCCTTCGCGAAAATTACTCCGTCGAATCGCCCCGCAATCACCACGCGATTCCCCTCGATCTGCCCCTCGACCTTCGCGCCCTCGCCCAGAATCACCGTCTGCTCGGAAATGATATTGCCCTTCACATTTCCGTTGATGCGAAACGTTCCGGTGAGCTGCAGTGTCCCTTCCAGCGTCACGCCCTGATCGATAAATCCGGTCCACACTTCTGTCGTGCCGTTGCTCGCCGCGAATTTGGGCCATTTCCAGGCCATAGAGCCCCCTGGGAGAGACTCTTCTACTTTAGCTGCGCCCCCGTGCAAGTCAACGCAACCGCCCACGAGCGTGTCGAATGCAACGCCTGCACCAATGGCCAGTCCGCGAAGCTCCTACGGTCGCGGTTTTGAGAAATTAAACATCCAGTTCACGCCGAACCTATCAGTCAACATTCCAAAGCGCGTAGCCCAGAACGTTTCCTGCGCCGGCATCACGATTTTCTGCGCCCCTTCGCTGAACGCCGCGAACAATTTCTCGGTCTCCTCCACGCTCTCGCATCCCAGCGACACCCAGAAATTATTCCCCGGATGCACCGGCATCCCCGGCATGGAGTCTGAAGCCATCAGCACCGCATTGCCTTTCGACAATCTGGCGTGCACGATCAGCTCGCCCGCGCCTTCCGGAATCTTCATCGGCGCGCTGGAATATGGCATCATCTCCAGTTTCGCGCCCAGACATTTCTGATAAAACTCCATGGCCGCTTTGCACGTTCCGTCAAATGTCAAATACGCCGCAATCTCGTTCATCGTTTCTCCCTTGAAATAGTTTGAAACCGTTTTCTGAATTGTTGTGCCGCGACATCGGCCAACCTACCCACCAGCAATCGCCCCAATGATCAGCAGCGGTTCCGCGCCGGAAGCCACCGCCTGCGGCAACGGCGCGTCCGGCGATTCGTGCGATAAGTCTTCTCCACAGGCAAAGAATCGCAAAAAAGGCCGCCGCTGCTGCGTCACATGCTCGCGAATCGTGCCGCGCAGCATCGGAAACTTCTCTTCCAGTGCGTCCAGCACGGTGCGCATAGTCACCGCGCCCTTTACCTCCAGCTCTACCTCTTTGTGAAACGACGCGAGCGTTCGCAAATGCGCCGGCATCTCCACTCGGATCATGGCAACGTCTGCGCTTCCAGCGAAAGCACCGCCGGCAGATCGCGCACGATGGCGGTCCAGTTATCGCCCGCGTCCTTCGACGCGTACACTTGCCCGCCGGTCGTTCCAAAATAAACGCCGCAGCTATCCAGCCCATCCACCGACATCGCGTCCCGCAATACGTTCACGTAACAATTGCTCTGCGGCAATCCGCGCGTCAGCGCCTCCCACTCGTTTCCGCCGGTCTTGCTGCGGTACACGCGTAGTTGCCCGTCCAGCGGATAGTGCTCCGAATCGCTCTTGATCGGCACCACGTAAATCGTTTCCGGCTCATGCGCGTGCACATCGATCACAAATCCAAAGTCTGTCGGCAGATTCCCGCTTACTTCCTCCCACGAATCGCCCGCGTTATCGCTGCGCATCACGTCCCAATGTTTTTGCATAAACAACACATCCGGCCGCGATTTGTGCATGGTCACGTGATGCACGCAATGCCCCACCTCCGCCGTCGGATCCGGCATGAATTCCGACCGTAGCCCGCGATTGATGGCCTTCCACGACGCGCCGCCATCGTCCGAACGAAACGCGCCTGCCGCGGAGATCGCGATATAAATTCGTTGCGGATTCTCCGGATCGAGAATAATCGTGTGCAGGCACATCCCGCCCGCGCCCGGCTGCCACTTCGCACCGGAGCCATGTTTTCTCAATCCTGAAAGCTCTTCCCAATTCTGTCCCGCATCCGTCGAGCGAAACAGCGCGGCGTCCTCGATCCCCGCATACACTGTGTCGGCATCCGTCAGCGACGGCTCCAGATGCCATACCCGTTTGAACTCCCAGGGATGCGCCGTCCCGTCGTACCACTGGTGCGTTCCCGTCACTCCGTCGTACAAAAATTTATTTCCTACCGCTTCCCAGGTTTTCCCGCCGTCGTTCGAACGTTGAATCATCTGCCCGAACCACCCGCTGCACTGCGAGGCGTACAAACGATTCGGATCCACCGGCGAGCCCTTCAAGTGATACAGCTCCCAGCCCGCAAAATGCGGCCCGCTAACGTCCCACTTTTCCCGCTTCCCATCCGAAGTCAACACAAACGCGCCTTTACGCGTGCCGACCAGCAGTCGCACTCCGCTCATCGCACTCTCCTTGGGATCTTTCTGCGATCAATTTTCAATCGGTATCCATAACTCAATGTCACCGCTCATCGTCTGCGGATCGAATCCTTCTCCATACCGTTCCAGCATGTACGGCACATCCGGCCCGGCCTTCACCGGTCGATGACCGGAGACCCGCATCCACTTGTTCCAGGCCGCGTCAATCGTTTCGCGAATTCTCGAAACCGGTCCTTCATGCGTAAACACCGCGTAACGCAGCGCCGGAATGCTAACACTCCGCAAATCCATCGGCCAAGGCGGCGTCCTGTCGCGCTTCCACGCCGGACGTATAGTCGAACTCGAATGGCATCATCTTCAGGTTCGAACCCACGCCGTAAGACACGCCGATCCGTCCCGGAATCTTGTTCAGGTGCTTGGCAAATTCCTCCCACTGCGTCGGAATCTCGTCCATCGTTTTGGAAGTGTAGTGGCGCTGTAATCCCGCAATGCGCATCGTTCGCCCGTTTTCAAAACGCGGCTCGAGCTGCCCTGTTTCCGATTGTTTCGTTCCCGTGTCGCTCATAACTCGTCCTCCTTTTCTCTGTTACTGCGCCGACACGACTGCGCGACGATCAAACGCAGTTTCACTAACTTACTTGCGAATTGCAAGTAAAAAGATTACCATATCGCATGCCTCAAAAGAGCTCCCAGCTCAAGAAACCGCCGGTCCGCACGGCCTTGCCTCACGCCGACTGGCGCTCTTCTTGTCCGCTGAACGCTTCCGTGGAGATTCTCGGCGATCGCTGGTCGCTGCTCATCATTCGCGACATGATGCTGCGCGGTTTTCGCAGCTATAAGCAATTCCTGGACTCTTACGAACGCATCGCCACCAATATCCTGGCGGAGCGCCTCCGCAAACTCGAAGCCTACGGGATTATTGCCGCGAAATCCGATCCCGGCGACGGCCGAAAAGTAGTTTATTCCTTGACGCAAAAGGGTATGGACCTGGCGCCCATCCTTACGGAGATGGTCCTGTGGGCCGCTGCCCACGAAGACGTCAAGAATCAGGCGTTGGTAAGCGAGATCAAAAAGGACAAGCAGAGATTTCTGGAAGCGGTGCGAGAACGTTGGAAAGCACAGAACAGCCAGAGCGTCGGTACTGCTGATCAGCCTGAGTCAAAAATGTAGCCGGGCCGCGCCAGTTACTTCATCAACTGATCGTAAAGCCGCATTAGGTGCGGCTCGTCGTAGAACTCGATAATCAATTGCCCAGGATGCGATTTCGTATGGGGCCGCAGCATAATCTTCGTTCCCAGATTGCGCTGCAGCTCATCGATTGCCGATCTCGTGTTCGGATCCGATTCCTCTCGCGTGATCGGCCCGCGGGCCCGCGACCGCCGCGAAGCCAGGCGCTCGATCTGTCGCACCGTCAATCCACCGCGCGCCGCTCGGTGAGCGAAGCGCATCCGCAGTTGCGGATCCTGTACTGAAAGCAGTGCGCGGCCGTGCCCCGCGGTCAGCTTGCCTTCTTCAATCCACTCCTGAATGGTCGACTCCAATTTCAGTAAGCGAATCGCATTCGAGATCGTGGTGCGGTCCTTACCGGTGCGTTCCGCCACCATCTCCAGCGTCATTTGAAATTCGCTGATCAGCCGGTCGAAGGCTCGTGCCGATTCAATGGCGTTCAGATCTTCGCGCTGGATGTTTTCGACCAGCGTCATCTCCAGCGCCAGTTCGTCCGGCACATCCCGCACAATCGCCGGCACTTTATCGAGCCCGGCTAACTGCGCGGCGCGCCAGCGCCGTTCTCCTGCGATCAATTCGTAACGATCGCCAACTGGACGCAGTAATAGCGGCTGGATAATCCCGCTCGCCTGGATCGACCGCGACAGCTCCTCCAGCGCCGCCTCGCGAAAGATTGTTCGCGGCTGATGCGGGCTCGGTTCGATCAGATCGATATCAACAAAGAGTGTGTGGCTTTGGTCTCGCGCGGGCGCGACCGCTGCTCCACTCGGAGTGGTCGCTTGCGGTTGTTCGTACGATGTTGGTGGCGAAACTTGAGGCGGAATTTGTGGCTCAGGCTCCCGAATGAGCGCTCCGAGCCCCCTTCCCAGCGCGTTTCTCGTCATTGGCTATTACCTCCTGAGCAAGTTGTGTGTACCCTTCGGCCCCTTTACTATGGATATCATAGAAAATAATAGGCTTACCAAAGCTAGGCGCTTCCGCTAGCCGTACATTGCGGGAAATCACCGACTGGAAAACCTGCGTGCCGAAAAAACTCCGTAAATCCGTAGCTACCTGCCGGGAAAGCGTAGTCCGTTCATCAAACATAGTAAGCAAAATGCCCTCGATCTCCAGGCTCGGGTTCAGAGTTCTGCGAATACGCATCAGCGTATCCAGAAGTTCAGAAACACCCTCCAAAGCCAAGTACTCGCACTGAATAGGCACGAGGACAGCGCTCGCAGAGACCAGCGCATTCAGCGTCAACAGGTCCAAGGCTGGCGGGCAATCCAGGATAATGAAGCGATAACGATCTGCGACAGCTTTGATCGCATTTTTGAGCTTGTACTCGCGATTTTCAGCGGTAACCAGCTCAACTGCAGCACCGGCCAGGTTCTTGTCCGCCGGAATAACATCCAGCCCCTCGACCTGCGATTTCTGCACGATCCGCTCGAGCGGTTCGCCCATAATCAATGCATGGTAAAGCGTTCGCCGCGACGGATCCTTGGGAAATCCAATCGCTGCCGTGGCGTTCGCTTGGGAATCGCAATCGATAAGAAGAGTAGGTTGTTCGGAGGCCGCCAGGCACGCGGCCAAGTTGACGGCGGTGGTCGTCTTCCCTACACCGCCTTTTTGGTTTGCACAAGCGATGATCCGCGCCAAATCGTTCCTCAGGCGAAAATCTAGCAAAGCAAATTAACACTTGCAAGCGGTTTCACGCGAGATCGCGTTAAAAATCAATTTTGCACAGCAAACTTTCGTTCGAACGAGGATTCTCGCTTCATAGCGCCGTTCGAACGGAGGTAGCTACACCCCAGAGGCCACAAGGCAGGGCGGGCGGACAGTTGTCGGGTTGTCGACAACCCTCTTAGAAACCCGAGGCGCGCACAATCAAGTCGTTCCACGTGAAACTAGAGTCTCTCCAACGCCCTTTCCTGTTTCACGTGGAACGGCTCATTGTCGGGTTCTCGACAAGTACCTCAGCGTCAGCGTACCAGTCGGCAGTGACGCTTGCTGCATCGCGATCTTTCTTTGGCCCCAAACTGTCTCGCCTAGCAATAGACCGTTCCACGTGAAACCAATACTTCTCAAAAAGCGGCTCCCGGTTTTCAAGCCGAGTTGGCAAGCCCAGTAGAGGATTCGATGATAACTGTTCACATGAAACGAACATCATCGATGGAATGGCGGACCGCCGCCGATGTGACCAGCCAGTTCTCATTTCACGTGAAAACAACATTTATTTTTATTCCCGGCTCAGGTGTGGAATTAAGCAAGGTGTGTTTCACATGAAACCAGCTAAGTGCCCTACTCAGGCGACTGTGTCTCGTACAAACCAAAATACCGGAAGCCGGAGCGTTCCACATGAAACTAGTAGGTCAATTGCTGAACGGAAAGAAATCGAAAGATGGACTAGTTGGTCGAATTTAAAATGAACTTAGAGAAGTGGATTATTCGAGTTCCACGTGAAAACAGAGGACGGCGATGACTGCCATTCTTTCAGAGACCCGATCGACCCGGTTTCACGTGAAAACTGAGGATGGCTAAACGAATTCCATATGCGATGAAGGCTTGAATATTTCTGTTCCACGTGGAACGACGGACATGCTGACTCTAGGAGGCGGATATCGTTCCACGTGAACATTAGCAGGTCGACATGACGATTGTCATTGTCGGCATCTCGACATTCGCCTCGTCTACGCCTCACCATCAGGCGATCAGAGGCTACAAACTGTTCATTTTCATTTGGATAACGTCATTTGTCGGAGTGCCGACAAACGCTTCAGATATACACGACGGATACCCGCGAACCCACCAAAATCACTCTCCGAAGCGATTTTGGTACTTCGACCGGCTCGGACCAACTCCAACCAACGGTCTTAACCACTTCGTCCGCATCCTTCGTCCCTAGCCAGAGTACAATCCGCTTAGCATCAATGGCTTGGGAGCTGGCCCACCTAAGCAAAGGTTCAAACTCACCTAGTGCTCGCGCTAAAACTACATCTATCGGTGAAAGCTCTTCGCCCAGTTCTTCATAACGGCCCACAACCACTCGGGCACCGGTAAGCCCCAAAGTACGAATCACCTCGGCCACGAACGTGGCCTTCTTTACGTTCGATTCGATCAGGAACATCTCAGTATCCGGCGCCAAGATCTTCAAAGGCAGTCCAGGGAAGCCGCCGCCCGTGCCAATGTCGGCAAGTCGACAGTTATCTAACTGTGCCACTCGGGCTGCGTACATGCTCTCGCAAAAATGCCGGTAAAGCATGTCCAACGGGTCGCGAATCGCGGTTAGGTTGATCTTCTCATTCCAGGCCAGTAACAATTTGATGTACTCCTGAATCTGACCTAACTGCTCCTGGTGGATTTCAATCGAGAAATCCCCTAGTGCTTTGCGAATGATATAGTCGGACGGCGGAACGAACGTGGGCATAAGGATCGGCGCTCCTGGGCGAAACGCAGTTAACTCACATCGTCGAGCTTCTTGCAGCGGCGATAAAAACATAGAAGGACAACGGGCGCAACTGATTCGAATCAAGTGGTCCCGCCTGACCGAGTCCGAGCGCCTAAACGACCATCGCGGCTGAGTTTGATAAGGTTCTAACCGGAGAATCGAGGAAACATTGCCGACAGAAATCAAATTGACCGCGATGGCTAAAGCCGCCGGTTGCGCCGCTAAGCTCAACCCGGCCACCCTCGAATCCGTGCTGCGCAAGCTACCACGCCAGACCGACAAGAATGTCCTGGTCGGTTTTGACACTAACGACGACGCCGGTGTATATCGAATCCAGAAAGATCTCGCCCTGGTCCAGACTGTCGATTTCTTCACGCCTATTGTGGACGACCCGTTCCTCTTTGGCCAGATCGCGGCGGCCAACGCCCTCAGCGACGTCTACGCCATGGGCGGTCGGCCCATCTCGTCGCTCTCCATCGTAGGCTTTCCAGAAAGCGCCAATCCCGAAATTCTCGAGCAAATCATCCGCGGCGGCCTTTCCAAAATGACCGAGGCGGAGTGCAGCGTCATCGGCGGCCACTCCATTCGCACCGATGACATGCTCTTTGGCTACGCGGTAACTGGCACCATCCATCCAGAAAAAGTCTGGCGCAACGTAGGCGCCCAGCCAGGCGACATCCTCATTTTCACTAAACCTCTTGGTACCGGAGTAATCACCACCGCGTTGAAAAAAGACCAAGCTTCCGCAGAATCCCTGGCGGCAGCTGTAGCCGCGATGACCACGCTGAATCGCGCAGCGGCCCAAAGCTTAATCGAGTTTCAGGAATCGAAGAGCCCCACCAGCGGCGCAATGAGCTCTCCCATTCACGCTGTCACGGACGTCACGGGATTTGGCATCCTCGGTCACTCCCGCGAAATGGCGCTTGGCGACCCTTCAACGGGGCTTGAGCCAGTCTCTCTAGAACTCGACCATGCCGCTTTTCAGTATCTGCCGGGAGCCGTCGAAGCGGCACGAGCCGGACATTTATCTGGAGGGCTCAAGAATAATCGCGCCTTCGTCGCCGATTGTGCCGCCTTCTCGGAAAATGTGCCTCAGGAATTTCAGGATTTGCTTTTCGATCCGCAAACTTCCGGCGGTTTGCTTGTGGCAGTAGAGCCGTCGCGTGCCGCAGAATGCCTGAAAGTTCTATCGCAAAACGGAGTCCATGCCCGGCAGATTGGTACCGTCGTAACGAAGCGTTCCCCGCTCATCTATGTAAAATAATTTTGCAAATTATTTCGAGTAAGATTCTGGGCGCGATGCAACTGCTAGCGAGATTACAGGTCGAACGAACAATCATCTTCTTTCTTCATAGAGACCACTAGGCTGTGCAGATTAAACCGTGAATAACACACAGGTATAACCCGCCAAAAATGGACACTATCACGCACGGAATCGCCGGCGCCTTGATTGGCAAAGCGCTGTTTCGCGGGGACGATTTGTTCGCTCTCCGCCCGATGAATCGCCAACGCATCGTGACGTGGGCCACGATGCTGGGGGCAATCTTTCCGGATGCCGACACCTTTCGGGACATGCTGTCGCGCAACGAACTGTTGGTGATCACCTGGCACCGCAGCGTCACGCATTCGCTGCTGTGCCTGCCGATCTTTGCGCTGCTGCTCGCCGCGATCACTTACTGGTTTGCGCGCGCAAGAAAGTGGGAAGCCCCGTCGTTCGCTGCGCTGACGGGACTTTATGCCGCCGGGATCCTCAGCCATATTTTGCTCGACCTGGTCACCACCTTCGGAACCATGATCTGGTCGCCGCTGAAATGGTCCCGGCCCGCTTGGGATTTGATCTTCATCGTGGACTTCACGTTCACGGGAATTCTACTGGTGCCGCAAATTCTGCCCTGGATCCAGGAGCGTCCGGAAAAAGGTTTGCGCCGCGCGCTAATTTCGCTGGCCGTCGCGGTGATCGCGATGTTCGGCATCCAGGCGCTCGGAAATTATGTAGGCGCGCCGGTTTCCACGCCGGCGGTCTTTCTGTTCGATGTAATTCTGGCCGCAGTTTTCTTGCTCCCTCTACGGGTCACAAATCAGATCACCGAAAAAAAATCCGCGAAGAAAAGTCGATCAAAACTGACGCGAGACGCCAGAATCAGCGAGAGAAATTTGGAAAAATTGGAAGGCCAAACCTTTTCGCGCAGCGAAAAGGCAAACGAGGTGCAGGCGCAAAGCGTGATGCGGAGACGGTGGAATTTGGCGGGACTGGTTGGAGCTTGCGGGTATTTAACTTTGGCGATTTTTGCTCATCACGCGGCACTTGTTCGCGTAAAGCACTTTGCAGAAATGCAGAAGTTGAACGTGCAGTTGCTTGGCGCGCTGCCGTTTCCTCCTTCGCTATGGCGTTGGGACGGTTTGGTTCGTACCGACCGCGGAGTTTATGAGGTGCGACTGGATTTGAGCCAAAGATCGCCGTTCGAATCGCCGGCTGATGCTAACCGGTCAGAGCGTCCTGCGGTCACGTATCGCTTTTATCCAGAGGCTTATCCGAATCCTTATATAACAGCCGCGAGAGAGCTGCCCGAGGTGCAAAAAGTTCTATGGTTCGATCGTTATCCGGTGACGCACTACCACCTGGAGCAGGGCGAACCGGTGGTGGAAATTTCCGATATACGCTTTCCGCAAATCAAACCCAAGAACCCCTCACCGTTCACGTATCAGGTGCGGTTTGATCCCACGGGTAAAGTACTCTCGCAGGGCTTCTTGAAATAACTTAGGCCAGCCGCCGTTCCTCCTTCCTAGACAGCAGCCCGCCGCCTCAGTACAACGTCCAGTGCCTACGCGCTGAAATTAAAATTGAAAACGCAGGGCCAGTTGCAATACGCGCGGACCGCCGCCTCCAAGGCCAGGGTTACCCTGCGCGACGTCCGGCGTCGACGAGATTTCTCCGGCGGGAGCTGAGCCGGGCGTTATGAATCCGTTGGGCAAAGAATAATTCGGATGGTTGAAAATGTTGAAAAATTCGGCACGGAATTGCAGGGCGGCGGTTTCTTTCACGCGGAAATTCTTCGATAGCGAGAAATCCACATTCTTGAATCCAGGGCCATAAATCTGGTCGCGTCCGAGGTTGCCGAACTCGCCGACTGGATCGGAGAAAGCGTTGGGATTTAGGTAGCCAGTAGAGGGCGTCCAGTTCGGAAGGATGAACGGCTGTCCGGGAACGATGTCGGGGCGCTGGTGCCCATTGTCGTTGCCGCCGGTGAGCACCGGAATAGGCCGACCGGATTGAATGGTGAAGATGGTGTTGAGTTGCCAGCCTTCCGCGAGCAGCTTTGGCGCGTGGGCAAAGTTCGGAAGCTGATAGTTGATGGCGGTGGTCCAGCGATGGCGCGTATCGAAGGTCGAAGGGCCCTTTTCGGCGGCGAGATTGGTGGAGTCCTGCGGAAAAGCTGCTCCGGCAAAATTAAAGTCGATGCCGTCGGAAGCGCCGTCGAGCGATTTCGAATAGGTGTAGGTGGAAAAACCGGAGAAGCGGTGCCAGCTTTGCAGCCGCGCGGTCAATTGCCCCGCATGATACGTCGAACCGGTGCCGGTGGAAAGCACGTCGATCACCGAATAGTTGGGATTGATGCCGTTCTGATTCAGGTCGTAGAGCCGCACGAGCCTGGTGCCCTTGGTTCCGACGTAACCGGCTTCGACGCTGAATGCGCCGCCCACCTGCCGCTGCAGGTTGAGGTTCCAACTTTGCACGTAGGGAGTGCGCAGGTTGTGATCGGTAATAAAAATACTGGGCTGAAAGGGAGCGCCCGCCGGAAGAGTGAAGACCGGCGCGCCGGGCGCGGTGCCGTTGTAGGCGTCCTGATTGAAATCGAGCGGAACGATCGCTTGCGGCCCGACGGGATTGGCACCGATGCCGGCGGAATTGGTGAAGTTGGCCTGCGCCAGATGCATGGGAATGTAGTCGTAATAAATTCCATAGCCGGCGCGGATCACCGTGTTGGGACGAAGACTCCAGGCAAAACCAACGCGCGGGCCAAAATTGTTGAGGTCGCGATTGTAAGCGTGCGGAAGCTGCGGTGAGCCTACCATCACCAGCAGTCCGGTGGGGTCCAACAAATTGGACATCAGGTTGTGAGTTTCGCTGACCGGGCCAAAATATTCCCAGCGCAATCCGAGATTGAGCGTGAAGTTCGGGCGCACGCGAATGTCGTCCTGTCCGAAGAAGCTCAGACCATTGGTGCGCACGTTGCGCGCGGTGTTGCCGGCTTCGGCGAGCGCAAAACCATTTCCGAGAAAATAGTTGGCGAGAGTATTGGTGATGTCATCGGCCCCGGCGACGGTGACGGGCGGCGGGGTGGCATCAAAGGAGATTAGGCCGCGGGCAAAATTGTCGTTGGAGAAATCGACGAGCGCACGGCGATATTCCGCGCCGAATTTTGTAGTGTGTCGCCCATGGGTCCAGGTGAAATTGTCGAGGATCTGATAGGTCTGGCTGATGCGACCGCGGGCGATACCGAAAATGGTGGCGCCGAGATTTTCGATAGCTCCGTTGAAATCAAATTCCGGCAGTCCGAGTTTGCCAGTGCCGAGATTCAAGCCGAAGGCGCTCGCCGGATCGATCTTGTCATCGAGCGAGCCGAAACTGTTGCGGAAGCGCGAGTAGCCGAAGCGCACTTCGTTGACGTGATTGGCGTTCAAGACGGAAAGCCAACTGGCGGAGAAGACCTGCACGCGTGTGGGAGAACGCTGTGCGAATGCGCCGATACGCGAGCCGCTGCCGAAGCCGCCGAGCGAGCCGAGCGGAAAAATCTGGGAATCCTGGCCGAAAGCGTAGCGAGCCGCGACGGAGTGCACGGAATTGATC
>DATCOK010000552.1:0-7467 GCA_036564765.1 Candidatus Acidiferrum sp.
TCCCTATCCGCAAGATGTGCGCGCCAGCTTCAAAAAGTTTCGCGACGACATGATGAAGATCGATCTTTCGAAACGCATGAACGAACTCGATGCGCAGCCGCTCACGGACTACACCAAGAATTACGCACCGGAAATTCAGCACTGGTGGGACGGCTACGGCCCGTCCAACTGGGGCGCGATCACGGAAGATACTTCCGCGTTCGTGGCACTCGCCACGTTACAGGGCCTGGTGACCGGAGAGGACGCCAAGCGCGTCATCCTTCCCGGCGGTCTCGGCTGCATCACCCACAAACTCGTCGAAGTATTGCAGCCTAAATATAAGGAACGCATGCTTGGGGAAGCCTCGGTGGTCGCGGTGGTGCCCGAGAGCGAGTCCGTGCGCGTCACCTATTTCCACGCCGGCGAACTCACGACCGTCTCCGCCAAAGCGGTGATCATGTGCACCGCGAAGTACATCACCTCGCGGCTGGTCTCCGACATTCCCGCAGAACAGAAAGCCGCCATGCGCCGCACCCGCTACGCGCCCTATCCAGTCGTCAACGCCATTTTCGATAAGCCGGTCTACAATCGCGGCTACGACACCTGGTGCCCGGGAAATTCCTTCACGGACTTCATCGTGGCCGACTGGACCATTCGCAACACCCCGGGCTACCACCAGAAGCACAACATTCTTTCCTTCTACACACCGCTGCGCGAGGCCCAGCGCTTTACGCTACTGGAAGAAGAAAATTGCAAAAAATTAGCCTCCCGGGTGCTGACCGATTTTCAAAAGCTGCTACCTGAGTTCAACGTCGATCCGATCGAAGTGCGCATCTACCGCCGTGGCCACCCGATGTTCATGGCTGTGCCCGGGCAGTTCAGCAAAAATCGCATCGCTGCCGCGCATGCCATGGACCGCGTGTACTTCAGCAACAATGATTCCGGCGGTCCTGAATCGCTCACCAGCGAAGCCATCCGCTTTTCGCAGGGCGGCGCGGAATGGGCCGAGATGATTCTCGCGGGAAAGCCCGGCGCCAAAGCCCACGCCGAAAAGGTCCTCAACAGTGTGGAGCTTTAATCATTAGAAGGATTTGAGATTAGCGGCGGGGTTCCCTCAACGGCCGCACATTCCACGCACCACCCAGACCTCGCGTTGGTGTATAACGGTGCGCAACAAAGCGTCCTTCATAGTCCAGGCAAAAAATAGGAGGAATTATGAATCGATCTGCGATGCTTTCCATCGTTGCGGCCACGGCGATTGCCGCCGTTTCCATCGGTGTGGCACAGGCTCAGAAAAAGGCAGGCACGGCCAAGAAAGTGGTTTACATTTCGTCTGACCACTCCGAGTTCAAGAGCCCTCCCAACATTTCGGAGGTGTCCATGGCCGCGGTACGCGGTGACCGGGACAAAGGGCCGCATGCCACCTTCACCAAATTCAAGCCCGGCTACGACGCGGGTGTACACACGCATACGGCGGACACCACCATCGTAGGGATCAAAGGCGCGTATCTATACAAGGATGACGACGGCGAAAAGCGCGTGGGCCCCGGGGACTATCTGTTCGTGCCCGGTGGACACAAGCACTGGAGCGGCGGCGACAAAACGGAAGGCGCGCTGTTCTACCAGGAAGGCTCGGGCAAGTTCGACCTGATCCCCGCGAAATAACCGACCTAATATCCTGCCTGTAGGGCCCCACACGGCGGTTTTTCGTGTGGGGCTTGTGCTGAAGGCCTTCAAAATCGCGTGCCGCCGGGCCGCAATGTTTGTCATACTCCCTGCTTCTCCACCTTGGGGTCCCCACATGAAACCATTAGCAATTCGTTTCGGTCTTTTCGTTGCAGGCGCGGCCTTCGCGGCCACAACGCTGCCGGCGCAGGACGCGCCGCCGGCCGGCATCGTCATCGTCAACGCGCAAGTCTCCGACGGCAGCGACGCGCCGCTCAAAAAAGTCAGCGTGCGCGTCATCGGTGAGCGCATCACTAAAGTCGGCACATTCAAACCGGCAGCCGGCGAGCAGGTCATCGACGCGCAGGGGCTGGTGCTCGCGCCCGGCTTCATCGACATTCACAACCATTCCACCGAAGGCCTGGACAAAGATCCGCTGGCCGAAACACAAATTTCGCAAGGCATCACCACGGTAATCCTCGGCCCCGACGGCGATTCGCCCTGGCCTATCGGCGAGTGGCTCGAGACCCGCCGCAAGAATCCCGCTTCGCTCAACGTCGCCACGTTATTCGGCCACGCCACGGTGCGCTCCCTGGTCATGGGTAAAGATTTTCGCCGGGTGGCGACTCCGGAAGAGATTCAAAAAATGGCCGCGCTCGCGGAAGACGCCATGAATGCCGGAGCGCTCGGCGTTTCCAGCGGCCTCGAATACGATGTGGCCAGCTACAGCACCACCGAAGAAGTCGTGGCCCTCGCGGAAGTAGCCGCCCGGCATGGCGGCTTTTACGAAACCCACATCCGCGACGAGGGTAACAAAAGTTTCTCCGCGCTCGACGAAGAGATCGCCATCGGCCAGCGCGCCCACATTCCCGTGGAGCATTCCCACATCAAGATCAGCACCGTGGCGGTCTGGGGCAAAGCTGCCGAGTACATCAACGTCATCGAAGCGGCGCGCCAACGCGAGGTCGACTTTCTCGCCGACTGCTATCCCTACGACGCGTGGAACTCCAACATCAAGGTGCTGATGCCGGACAAGCAGTACACCAATCCGAAAAGCGTCGAGAAAGCCCTCACCGATACTGGGGGCCCGGAAACCGTAACCATCACCGAGTTCGACCCGCACCCGGAATACGTCGGCAAAACCATCACCGAACTTGCCAACGAGCGCAAAATTTCCACCACGGACATGTACATCCAGATCATTCGCGAAGGCGATGCGGCCAACACCGAGGCGGGCATCATCGGCAAATCGATGATCGACCGCGACATTCAGGCCTTCTACCAGCAGCCCTGGGTCATGGTCGCCAGCGACGGCGGAATCGGCTCGCACCACCCGCGCGGCGCCGGAACTTTTCCGCGGGTCCTCGGCTTGTACGTGCGAGAAAGGCACTGGATTACTTTGCCGGAAGCGATTCACAAGATGACCGGCCTGCCGGCGCAGCGCCTCGGTTGGAAAGATCGTGGCACGCTGCACGAAGGCGCTTACGCAGACTTGGTGCTCTTCAATCCCAGCACGGTGATCGACCGCGCCACCTTCGCCAAACCGTTCGAAATTTCCAAGGGCATTGAGAAGGTTTTCGTAAACGGCGCGCTTGTTTGGGACGGGGAAAAGGCCACCGGTGCGAGGCCCGGCCGGGTGATCGCCCCCGACACAACAATAAAGCGCGAGGAACGCAAAACTGGCAGCGACCCCAGATCCGCTTCCCGGTAGGCATAGCGCTTCGGCCGATTCGACCCCTGGGCCAATTTCCGCCCTACCAACTGGACGATATTTCGCGTATTATCTTGGGCCTGTCCTTTCGTACAGGTTCGCTAGGTTCGACCGCGAACCAGGAGTGCCCGCCACAGCCCATGAGTACTGCAACTACCCCTGAATCTGCTTTAAGTGAAGGTCTGTCTTCCAAAGTCCGCAAAACCCTGATCGGCGCCGGATTTGCAACGGTGCTGCTCGTGCCCAAAATTCTGAGCCTGCGGCGCAGCGAGCGCTCCTGGACGGTATTCCGCACCGTACTGGGATTCTTTGGCGCGGCATTGGTCATCCTGCCACTGAGTTTCTTCTTCCTTGGGGGCGTTTTTCTGGCAGTGATCGGCCTCGGTATTTTCACCACCTCGATCCTGCTGCCACCGGCCAGCCCACTCGAGTCCACTACCGATGAGAAAGCCCGCGAGCTGGGTGCTTTGGTGGTGGTCAATGGCGGCCTGTTGCAGCTGAATGATCGCGTCCCGGTGGCCGTGCAGCTTTTTGTCGGCGCGGAAAATCTCTGGGCGCTGCCGGAGAATCTGCGCCCGCTGCTGGCCATCGCCGTTTCCGACATCATCTCGGCGCGAGCGGAGGAAGTCCACGATGGCTGGATTTTGCGTATCCGCTGGGCGGATCGCAACGCGATCTTCTCGTACTCCGGCGTCTTCGCCGAGCATTTTGCCCGCGTGGCGGAGAGCACCATCAACAGCGTGATGCGCCCGACCCTGCCCGTCCTTCCGCGCAGCCGCGCTGCCACTGCCTAGGTACGAGCGCGCAGACACTATTTTCGTGAAAAAGTGCTCCAACGGCACCATTTATGTCAAAATATCGTTATGGCTAGAGGCTGGGAAAGCAAAGACGTAGAGTCACAGGTCGAACTTTTGGAGGCCAAGCAGGAAAAGTCCAACTCCGCGGCCAAGTCGGCAGAACAGTTGCGGCGCGATCAGGAGCGCAAAGACCTGCAGCTCTCACGCGTAAGAATTATGAACGACCTCAACTCCGCCACCCACCCGCAACATCGCAAATCCCTCGAAGCGGCCTTAGCCCACCTGGACAAAAAAATCAGCGAAGTCGGCTAGTTACCGCACAAAATCCCCCGCCAAACCCCAAAAATCATTGACGTAGTAGTGCGATAAAACATTCCCAAACAAATAGCAAACGCCTTGGCACGGCGGAATATCTCCATGCAACTTCTTCCCCTTGGCAAAAATTTTTCGCAGCGAGCCATCCCGCAAAATATTCCCCGCAATTTTCCGCAGCGGCTCGCACGGATAAAACACATCCCCATTGGGATACACCCGAGGGAACATCGTCGGAAAGCACTGGAACTCCTTGAAGCGCAGCAGCGTCTCGATCGTTCTCGGCGTGCCATTGATGGGCTGCGTCCCGGCCCGCCGCCGCTCGATAATCTTATCCACCAGCGCGTGGTAATCCGGATTCCTTAGTAGCGCCAGGTTCGGCATCTTTTCCATCTGCGCCGATTGCGCCGCGAACACGAAGCCCTGTTCGCCGCACCAATCCAGCAACTTGGCCACCTGGCCGATGTTCCATTCTTCAATCACCGTGCTGATGGTGATGCGCCGTGGGCTGCCCAGCTGTTTCTTGGCGAACTGCAAATTTTCGAGCACTTTCGGCAGCGCTGCCGGCTTCGACATCGGATTCGTCGGATCGGTGGACAAAGCATCCAGGCTAACTACCAGGCCAGTTACCGCGCTCAAGATCCGCGCCTTGCGGTCCAACAGCGTTCCGTTGGTGATCAACAGCAGCGACCGGAACTTGCAATCGAACCGCGCAAACTCCACCAACTCCTCGATGTCCGCCCGCAGCGTGGGCTCCCCACCGGTGATGACGATGGAGTCGGTCTCCTTGCGGATGCTCCGCAGGATGCGCTTGGTCTCCGCTGTCGCCACCTCGTCGCTGAAAACGTCCGGCTCTTTTTGTGTGCAGTAGCTGCACGCCAGGTTGCATTTGTGCGTCACATAAAAGGTGACCGCGTACGGCGCCACCACATCGGTGCGCAATACTCTTCTTCGCCATTCGTTCTGAAAATAAAGCCGGAAATTCTTGGCCACGAATGGCGCCTGACGCACCAGTCCACGCAGCAGCTCCCGCTTAGTGGGAGGCCGCTTGTCGAGCGCGCTAACCGGAACGAAGTTGGCTTGTTTAATGCTTGTCGCGGTGTTCATGCGGGCTGCCTTCAGCCTATCGCACTGGCGCGGACCACGCCAGAAAACAGCAAAGCGCGGCAACCGCGCCGCGCTCTGGAAAGTCTCCGGCACACTTCAAAATACTTTCGATCGCACTAGTCCGTGAACACCACCCCCACCGCGCTATGGCCCTTCTCCGTACCCTCATCGATGCGCACCACGTACCCGCGCAGATTCATGATCTGCAAACCATCCGGCCCCGGCGTCTCCATGGTGACCTGCAACTCCGACTGCAGCCGCGGCAAATGCTGCAGCGAAATCAGCGCCCCTTGCAAAGAAAGGTCGCGCACCAGGGTCTCTTCTTCGAACGCCTTGCCGCCTTCGGTCAACCCGCGGATCCGCGCGCGAAATTGCGCGTCGCGCCGCAGCGCCGTGCGCGTGCCGGGCATGTGCGCCTGCACCCGGTCGCCCGGCCCGCCCAGCGCCACCACCATGCCTTCGCTCGCGGCAAAAACCGAATCGAACTCCTCGCGCGCTTCCCGCAAAATATTGTCCACAACCCGGTCGCTCGAATCCGGGTCGTGATGAAAGAGGACCAGCGTGCTGGCGTTGGCTTCTCGCGCAATCTGCACGCCCTCTTTCCACGACGAGTGACCCCAACCTTTTTTCGTGGTGGCTAACTGTTCAGGCGTGAATTGCGCGTCGTTGATAAAAATGTCCGCGCCCGTCGCCAGCTCCCGCAAACTTTTGTCCAGTTTGGCGTCGCCCGGCTCGTTGTCCGTGGCATACACCACCGTGCCCGCGCTGGTCTCGATGCGATAGCCCAGGCAGCCCTGCGGATGATTCAGCCAGCGCGCCGTAACTTTATTTTCCCCGATGTGAAAAGAATCTCCGCCCGCCACTTCCTGGAATTTGCGCTTGGCATTCATCGCCGACATGTTCACCGGAAAATACGGCAAGGCCATCTGGGTCTCAAACACCTGCTTGAGGCTTTCGCGTCCCAGAAATTTCGAGCGAAAACTGTAAAAGTGAAAGTGATTATTTTCGGCGTACAGCGGCGCAAAAAACGGAATGCCTTGAATGTGATCCCAGTGATAGTGCGTTACCAGGATGTGCGTCTCCTGGGCCTTGCTTCCATTAGGCGCGGCGCAGCGGCTCCCCAGCACCCGCAGCCCGGTGCCGCAATCCAGAATGATCTGGATGCCGTCCGGCGTCAGCAATTCGAGGCACGGCGTGTTCCCGCCGTAGCGCCACGTGCCGGGATCCACGGTGGGCGTGGATCCGCGCACACCCCAAAAGCTCAATTTGGCCACTGGCGTGGTCATCTGGTTAGCCGGCTGCCCCTCGCGAACGCCGCACTGCAACTTGCGCGATCGATTCAACAAGAACTACGTAATTATTCGTGCATTCTGGAAGCTGCTGTCATCGTCGCAGCCGCTGGCCGCACCGTCAATCAATTCGCGTGCCCCAGGTGTCAAACCACTAATAAGCATCCAAAGTGACAATGCCTGGCAACACCCTCAGCATGTGAGTTGCCCAAAAAAGGTGCGTAGAATGGAAGCGATGGCCTCTCATTCCCACGACCATGGCGGCCACGGTCATGCGCCAGGCGAACATGGCCACGCGCATTCACACGGCGGTCACGCCGGCCATACTCATCCGCCGCTCGAGCCTTCGGTGCTCGGCTGGGCCATGGTGGTAACGCTAGGGTTAGTCGTTGCCGAGATTTTTGGCGGCATTTTGGGCCACAGCGTCGCGCTGTTGAACGACGCGGTCCACAATCTTTCCGACGTACCCGCGCTAGGCATCTCTTATCTGGCCATGCGCTGGGCGCAGCGCCCCGCCGACAACGAAAAAACCTACGGCTACCATCGCGCCGGAATTCTCGCGGCCTTCACCAACTCCACGGTGCTGGTGATTCTCTCGCTGTGGCTC
>DATCOK010000553.1:0-2120 GCA_036564765.1 Candidatus Acidiferrum sp.
GGCAAAGCCCGCGCAACTTCCTGTCCGATGATCAATCCGCCCATCGCCGGAGAAACCACCGCCTCAATCTCGTCCGCCGCGAACAGAGCCGCTAGCCCGGCGCCAAGCCGTTCCGCAAATCGCGGGTACTGCAACACCAGCGCGCACTGCACATACATCGCGCTGTGCAGCCCGCTGGACAATTCAAAATGTCCGCGCCGCACCGCTCCGGCGCTCTCCAGCAACCCCATCACCTCTTCACGCCTAATCATATCCGCCACATCCACCACATTCGAGGCACTCCAAACCTTAAAAGCTAACTCCCAACCACTTTAACCGTCGAATCGTCAGCAGCCTAGCCGCCGCTCTCCGCGTTGTCAAGGATGCACGCCCCTGCTAGACTGCTTTTCGTTCGGAAAATCGCGCGGCGCTAAGGCTTCTCCTCGTTTTTTCAGTTTTCTTTAAGCCGGCCGAAACAAATACCGTGCCGCTAACGTTTTACAAGGTAGAACGCAGCAGCCATTCGTCCCTCGCGGGACCATCTTCTGAGGGGTAAGGATCAACATGAGCTTTAAGCGGGTGACCGCGCAGCGATCGTTCTTCAGCGAGTTTACTTTTGCGGCCAAGCGCTGCGCCCGGCCATTGCTCGCTGCTTGCCTGGCGTCGCTCATCGCCAGCGGCAATGCCGGGACAGCCTTCGCGCAAAATCCTCCGCCGCAGGACCAGACCCAGCAGCTGCCTCCGCAAGCCGGCACGCCCGGCAACGTGCCGCCCGCTTCGCAAGCCGGTCCCGAAGCCGCTGCAGGCACAGCGCCTGTTCCCGCACAACCGATTCCCGTCTCCCTTGGTCTGTCGAAACACAGCTACTCGCACGGACCGCGCTCGTTCCCCGCGCTGATTGTTCCCTATGCGCCCATTCATATCGACGAACCGAACCTGGTGAACTCCCCGCGCATCGATCAATTGGTTCACGACGGCAAACTGGAATTAACGCTGCAGGACGCCGTCGAACTCGCCCTCGAAAACAGCCTGGACATCGCGGTGGCCCGTTACAATCCGTGGATCGCCGACACCGACATTTTGCGCACCAAGGCAGGCGGCCAGGGCCGCGGCACGCAAGGCGCGGACTTCGGCACTTCGCAAGCCAACATCACCCCCACGAATCCTTTCGTCTCCTACGACCCGATCATCACCGCGGTCGCGTCCGTCGACGCGCGCACCTCTCCGGTCAACAACCCGTTTCTTTCCGGCGTAGGCACCACCACTTCGCTCACCGGACTGCAGTCCCACGCGGACATTTTCAACGTGAACTATAACCAGGGCTTTGCGTCCGGTACCACCGTTAATATTGGCTGGGACAATACCCGCTCTTCGTCCGGTTCCACATTTAACTTTTTTAATCCCAGCGTGCAGTCGTCGCTCACCGCCGGTGTCTCCCAGCAACTCCTTAACGGTTTCGGTTTCTATGTCGGCCGCCGCAACATCATGATCGCGAAAAATAACCGCAAGATCGCCGATCTGGTGTTCGTCAATCAGGCCATCACCACCGTCACCAGCACCATCAACGCCTATTGGGAACTGGTCTACGCGCGCGAGAACGTCAAAGTGCAGCAGCAGGCCGTGGCCGTCTCCGACAAACTTTTCAACGACAACAAGAAGCAACTCGAAATCGGCACCATGGCGCCCCTCGATGTAACCCGTGCGGAATCGGAAGTCGCCAGTGACCGCCAGAACCTCATCGTCGCGCAAACTACCAAGTTGCAGGACGAGCAAGTGCTGAAAAACGCCATCACCAAGAATCCTTTGGCGGCTAATCTCATTAACGTTGAAATTATCCCCATCGATTTGCCTGCGCCGGTAGCAGCCGTTGAAAATGCTTCGTTCGAAGACGCCATCCGGGAAGCCTTTGAAAAGCGTCCCGACCTCCAGGAACAGGTCTACAACCTGAAAAACGCCGGCATCGAAGTGCACGTCACACGCAACGCGCTGCTGCCCACGCTCACTTTGAGCGCGCAATACGGTTCGTCAGGCTTGGCGGGCAATTCGTCGATCACCGGAACGCCGGTCATCACCGCCGGCGCGCCGATCGTCGACAGCAGCGGTACCCCCGTCACCGTCACCGGAGCCGGCGGCGTCCAGAC
>DATCOK010000554.1:0-12131 GCA_036564765.1 Candidatus Acidiferrum sp.
GAGACCGATCGGCGCGGTCGCGCCGCCCATAATGCTGAGCGTCACGAGGAACGCGTATTTGCGCCCAACGATATCTCCGATGCGCCCGAAAAATAGCGCACCAAAAGGCCGCACCAGAAAGCCAACCGCGAAAGTCGCAAGATAAGCGATGTACGCGAAGGTATCGTTGCCGGGCGGATAAAATTTCAAGGCTAGGACGGCAGTCAGGCTTCCAAAAATGTAGAAGTCGTACCACTCGATCATGGTGCCGACGGCCGACGCGAGAATCACGCTCCAGATGTTGTATTCCGGGACTCCGCCGCTTGCTACGTTAGCCCGACTGGCCATGCTGCCTCCTGAAGTAGACCTGTTTTTTCCAGGGATGGGCCCGCGCCGGAACGTTGAAATTCCGGCCGTGAACACACCTCTGTAGAATTAATTCCTTCCTCTTGAATCCCCCCTGTGGCCCCGCAGCGGATGCGGGCCAGGTCTTCAGTGGCGGAAGGGCATGAACGCACCAGTTCATATATGGGCCTGGTAGTGTTGTCAAGAAATGACTTGCGGGCGCGAAGAGAAGTGGAATTCAGTCCGTCGAGACCCTGTTTTTAACAAAGGTCAGGCGCAATGAGGTTACATGGAGCGGATTTTTAGGTATCGAGAGATGTCCGGCGCCAGGCTAATCGCCGCTGCTCCGGCAACCGCAAGCAGCGCGACACTCGCGATAGCCCTGCCCGGCGATCCGAACAGAAAGCCGACTGACTTTTTGAATTTTTCCTCTTGAGTGTCGCGGGATCCGGCGTTCGCGAATAAGCAGTGCGCCATGTGCAAGCGCCAACTCTCGACTTGCGCATGCTGGCTGTGGGCCCGGGCAATAAGTCGTCCGAGATCGACACTCCTCAACCGCGAGTCATCCGCGGCAGCAACCTGAAGATTCCGCCACAGCGACAATTTCCCCTGAATGCCCACCCCGAGGAACTCCAGAGCTTCGAGCAGCCCCAGCCCGCCGCCGGAATCATGACTCAACTTCAGACGTGCGATCTTTTCGCTTAGCCACGCGCCGGCCTCCTTCAGGGAACTGGAGCCGTCGCCGACACGTTCGGTTAAGCCTTGCAGCACCCGTTGATCTTCCTCAAGGTTGCGCAGCAGTTCCGCGGCGAAGCCCCCTAAATCATCGTTGGGATGTTCGTCGCGCAGATGCCCGAGCAGGTCGGTAGCATGCGCGGCCCCCGCGAGATGATCTTGCAAATAAACGCTAAGTGGGTCGCTCATGGGTTTGGCCCCCTGGGGTACCAATACGTTGGATGCCCACTGGGTCAAAAGGGGGTGGTTGAATGCCGCTACAGCGAGTGTCACTGAAGTTCTTTATCCGAATACGGTGTAGAACGAACGCGCCACGCCACTTGCAACTGAGTCGCGATTCTCTTCACCTCTGCTTTATTGCGAAATACCAAAGCTGCGGCGATACGCGCTCGGCGACACGCCCGTGTAGCGCTGAAACAGTTGCCGAAAAAACGCCAGATCCTCGTAGCCCACAGCGTCCCCGACTTCCTGAATGGTGCGATGGTCGCTTTCCAGCAGGCGCTTCGCGGCGGCCACGCGCAGTTTCTGCAGATAAATGAGCGGGCTGTCTCCCGTAGCTTGCTTGAATCGCCGCACAAAGTTGCGCAGGCTCATGCCCACCCGTCGCGCCGGCTCCTCCAACGGAAAATTTTGATGAAAATTCTGGTGCAGCCACTCTTGTGCCTTGGAAATGATGTCGTCGGAATGCTCGGTCTTCAGCGGCACGATCGCGAAGCCCGCCTGCCACGCGCGAGGAGTATCGATTAGCAGCGCCTTAGCGGTTTGCATCGCAATCTCGTGGCCGCAGAATTTTTCCACCAGATACAAACTTAAATCCAGCGAAGCGTGCACTCCTCCTCCGCAGTACATTCCCCGATCCTCGGTAACCATCAACTCCGGCGTCCAGATCACGTTCGGATACTTCTTACGAAAAGTCTCCACCAAACCCCAATGCGTCGTCGCCCGTTTGCCTTCCAGCAATCCCGCCGCAGCCACCAGGCCCACGCCGGAACACACGCTGGCAATCGCAGCACCGCGTTTGTGCAAACGCCACAGCCACGGCACCACCGGTGCATTGCGCTCCACCACATCGTCCAGGTCCGGCCCCGTGGAGGGAATCATGATCAGGTCGGTCTTGCGAATGTCCGTCATGCGTGCCGCAGGACGGATCTGAATTTCCCCATCACAGTTCACCGCGCGACCGTCCACGGACGCAGTGGTCACGCGGAAAGGTGGATCGACGGGCTTACCGGTGAGCATGTTCCACAGTAGCCCGGAGTGCCGAAACACTTCCATTGGGCCGATCGCCGTGGAAGAAAAAGTCCCATCCAGAAATAAAACCGTTACATCAATCATCACGAGCTCCAAAACGCGGCAAATGAAAGTGGCGCAATCACCACCATACAATGTCATATCTGCCATCTGGTTTCAAGGCCTTTTCGCGGCTAAGCTTCACCGATCGAACAGCAGCACTGTTGAGTCAACAGCGCAGCACAAGGAGAACGTGATGAAAAAATTTGTTATCGAGCGGGAAATTCCCCAGATTGGAAATTTCAGTCAGGACCAGTTGCGCGGCGCGGCGGCTCAATCCAACGAAGCGCTTCGCGAGCTGGGACCGGACATCCAGTGGCAGGAATCGTTTATCGCAGCCGACAAAACCTTCTGCGTGTACCTCGCCAAGGACGAAGCCATCATCCGTCGTCATTCGGAATTGAGCGGCATCCCCGTAAGCAAGATCACCGAGATCGGAAAAACCATCGATGCCAACGCTGGTAAATAAATAACCGTCAAACAGCAAGCAGAAGCAATACTGGGCCATTCAAAAACAACGAATCACAAAGGAGACAAGAAAATGGCACTCGATATGGAAAAGCTCAATGCCTTCGTAGGGCAGTTTGTGGGAGATCTGGGCGCCACCGTCCATTCCGGAATGGTCGTGATCGGCGAAAAACTGGGGCTGTACAAAGCCCTTGCGGAAGGTCCGGTCAATTCCTCGGAGCTGGCGGCCAAAACGAAAACCGATGAACGTTACGTTCGCGAATGGCTCGCGTCGCAAGCGGCCGGAGGCTACGTGACGTACGACGAGAAGTCCCGCAAGTTCAGTCTGACGGAAGAGCAAGTCTTCACCCTCGTGAACGAAGACAGTCCCGCCTATCTGCCCGGCGCGTTTCAACTCGCGCTCGGCTCTTTGGCTGCCGTGCCGCGGATCGCCGACTCTTTTCGTTCCGGCGCGGGCATGGGCTGGCACGAGCACGACGAAGCGGTCTTCCACGGCTGCGAGAAATTTTTCCGGCCGGGATACGCCGCCAATCTGGTGAGCTCCTGGATTCCCTCGCTCGATGGTGTGAAAAGCAAGCTGGAAGCCGGGGCGCGCGTGGCCGATGTGGGCTGTGGCAGGGGCGCATCCACGTTGCTAATGGCCGAAGCCTTTCCCAAGTCCGAATTCTTGGGATTCGATTATCACGACAAATCTATAACCGATGCGCGCGAAACGGCCCGTAGACGCGGGCTGACGGCCAACGCCAAGTTTGTGGTCTCCAAGGCCAAAGAACTGCCAGCCAAACAATACGACCTGATCACCATGTTCGATTGTTTGCATGACATGGGCGATCCGGTGGGCGCCGCGAAGCAGGTTCTCAATGCGCTGCGGGAAGATGGCACCTGGATGATCGTGGAGCCTTTCGCTCACGACGACTTGAAAGACAATCTCAACCCGGTGGGCCGCGTTTACTATTCGTTTTCGACGCTGCTTTGCACCCCGTGCTCGCGTTCGCAGGAAGTGGCGCTTTGTCTCGGCGCGCAGTCCGGCGAGAAGCGCATTCGCGCAGTGGTCAGCGAGGCCGGCTTTACGCGCTTCCGGCGCGCCGCCGAAACGCCGTTCAATGTGGTGTACGAAGCGCGACCGTAATCCGCGCACGGCGGATCACCCGGGACGACCGTGGAATAATTTGCCCACTCGAGTCGCCCCGGTGTTTCCGTTGACTTCTGATTCTTAGGGCAGCGCATCAAAGAGCCGCCATGGTGCGCGGTACTTCGACGCGGCGGGAGAAGGGAATTATTCATAACAGTAAGGTGTGAAGGTAAAGGGTGAGAGATATGGCGCTTGAAATAAGAATTCGAAAAGGAGGGCGGGTCACGGTTCTGGACCTCATCGGCTGCGCCAACCTGGACGACGGCGGAAGCGAACACTTGAGTGTCAGGCTGCGGCGCCTGATCGCGGATGGCGCACGCTACTTTCTTCTAAACATTGAAGAACTAATGCAGATGGACAGTTCCGGTGTCAGCGTCTTAGTGGAAACCTACGTATCGCTGACGCATCGTGGCGGTCAACTGAAACTCTTACGGCCGCGACAGCGTGTTGCGATGGTGTTGAAAATCTTCCATCTGCTCGAAGTAATTCCGAATTTTGAGGACGAAGGCGAAGCCGTGAAGAATTTTGGCGTCCAGGAACGCAAGCCGCAAGCACCCGTGCGGCCGCTGCTGATCCACGACAAGTTTCTCGGACTTTGTTGCGGTTAGCGTAGAAACGCAGCGAGTCGCCGAGCAGGTGCGAACGATTCGTGTTAAAACTTTCGCTTGGACTTTCACCACGCCATCTTTCTATTTTTCGCCGGCGCGATCGGCGGCGCGATTAATGCGGTCGCCGGCGGCGGCAGCTTCGTCTCGTTTCCCGCGCTGCTGTTTACCGGCGTGCCGCCGGTACCGGCCAACGCCACGAATACTCTGGCCCTGTGGGTGGGCACCACCGCAAGCGGCGGAGCGTACCGTCAGCAATTGAATATTCCTCGACGCGTGATGATTCCGTTGATTGCCACCAGCGTGGTTGGCGGCGTTCTGGGCGCGTTTTTGTTGATCAAAACCCCAGCGCATACTTTCTTGCGTGTTTTGCCGTGGCTTTTGCTCGGCGCCACGTTGCTTTTTGCTTTCGGCAAGCATCTAACCGGGCGAATTTCAGCCGGCATTTCGCGCGAGTCGAGCACCGCCGCGATTACCGGAGCCTCCCTCTTTGAATTCGCTGTCGCCGTCTACGGTGGCTATTTCGGCGGCGGTCTCGGAATCATGAACCTGGCCATGCTCGCGGCCATCGGCATGACCGATATTCACGCCATGAACAAGCTGAAGGTAATTCTCGGCGCGATAATCAACGGGGTAGCGGCCGTGGCATTCATCGCCACAGGCTTTATTTTATGGCCGCAGGCCGGCGTGATGACCGCGGGCGCGGTTGTCGGCGGATATGGCAGCGCGCACTTCGCGCAGAAACTCCCGCAACCGTATATCCGCGCCTTCGTAATCATTATCGGCGTGCTCATGACCATCTACTTTTTTGTCCGCGCTTACCGGTAAACCTGCTTCGCAATTTCGTCGAGGCCTTTGGCACAAAAAAATGCGCCGCCCATGTTTTTCGGGCGGCGCAGCCAGTGATTAAACCAGTGATTAAAAACGTTTCGCGATTTACTGCGCCTGCAGCACTTCACCAGGCAGCACGAAGCGCTCTTGTTTCGCCCCATTGTCCACGCGGCTCGGAATGCGCGGCAAGTTCACCGGCGGCCGGCCTTGCGATCCAGTGTGCGACGTTATCGGAGCCGGAGTGCCGTCGTCGGCGCGCATGCGCTCGATTTTGATGCCCAGCGTGCGTTCGAGTTGAAAAAGCTCGGAGCGCTGTTCTTTCACGAAAAGCGTCGAAGCCACGCCATGGCTGCCATTGCGGCCCGTGCGGCCAACGCGGTGAATGAAGTTTTCCGCCACTTCCGGCAAGTCGTAGTTGATGACGTGCGCGATGTTCTCCACGTGAATCCCCCGTGAAGCCACGTCGGTGGCGACGAGAATGCGGAAGCGCCCCTGTTGGAAGCCGGTGAGCGCGGAAGTGCGCTGCGATTGCGAGCGGTCGCCGTGAATCATAGCCGAGGAGAAGCCCTTGCGGTTGAGGCTCTCGGCGATGCGATCGGTTCCGCGCTTGGTGCGCGCGAAAATCAGGCAACGCCCGGTTTCCTTCGCGAGCAAACGTTGCAGCAATTCCATTTTGCGGTCGACAGCCACTTCAAACGCCTGCACCCGTACATTTTCGTGCGGTTTAAGAGTGGAACCAAACGAGACCCGCACCGGATCCTTCATGTAGTCCTTCACGACGCGGACCATGCCGCCTTCCAGCGTCGCGGAAAAGCACATCGTCTGCCGTTCCTTCGGCAGGATAGAAACGATTCTGCGAATCGCCGGAAGAAAACCCATGTCCAGCATGCGGTCGGCTTCATCGAGAATCAGCATGCGCAGATTGTTGAAATGGAAGAGTCTGCGGTCGAGATAATCTTCCAGCCGGCCGGGGGTGGCAACCACGAAGCGAGCGCCCTTGCGAATGGCCTGCAGTTGCGCGCCTTCGGATAATCCGCCGACAACCAGTGCCGCGGGCATAAGTTGCTTGCCCCGCAAAGCGTTGTACTGCGCCACTACTTGCATGGCCAGCTCGCGCGTGGGCACAAGAACCAGCGCGTTGATCCCCGGGGTATTTTGCTTCAGGAGTTGTTCGATCACCGGGACGAGGAAGGCCAGCGTTTTGCCGGTTCCGGTCATCGCGGTAGCCAGCACATCCTTGCCTGCCAGCGCCTGAGGAATCGTGGCGGCTTGCACCGGCGTCGGCATCGAAAAACGCGCCGAAGTCAGCTTCTCCTTCATATAAGGAGAGAGCGGCATTTCTGAAAAAGGTACGGAAACTGTCTGCATTGAGTGATTTAGCTTTCTTGCTGGTGGAGTTGCACGCGGCACACACACATTGGTGCACGCAGGCGCCAACTCACAAAGCCAGCCTTAGTGTTAGATTACGCTGAAAACGTACGGAGGAAACTGGAGGCGGGTATTCTCAAACGAAACTGCTGATAAGAGGGACCGCACAACACAACCGAAGTGATAAGCGCAAAAAGAGAATACCACAGAAGATGCCCAATAGATACCCGTGATTTCCCTGCGAACTTTACGGGATGTTCCAAGCCGCCACTGTCGCCGAAGTCGGAAGAGTTATACTCGGCCTATGAAGATGCCGGCATTCACGTTTGGAGCGACCGATTGGAGCCAACTTCCCGCCACGGAACATCCCGGCGAAACCGGCAAAGCCCTGTGGCGCGCGCAGACCTTCGGAGACATCCGCGTTCGAATGGTGGAGTATTCGCCGGGCTATGCCTCAGACCATTGGTGTTCGAAGGGCCACGTCCTTTTGTGTCTCGATGGCGAACTCGAAACCAAACTAAAAGATGGCCAGAGCTTCTTGCTGAAACCGGGGATGAGCTACCAGGTTGGCGACGGCGATCCGCCCCACCGCAGTTCCACGGTATGCGGCGCAAAACTTTTTATTGTCGATTGAACTCTTTTATGATATTATCAACCAGTTATAATTCCGTCCGGTGATCCCCCAAAATAAATTGTATGAAGCGCTCCAGAAGTATTGGGGCTATTCCTCTTTCCGCCCCCTGCAGAAAGAGGTGGTGACCAGCCTGCTCGAAGGCCATGACACCTGCGTCGTGATGCCCACGGGAGGCGGCAAGTCCCTGTGCTACCAGTTGCCTGCGGCGCTCAATGTGGGAAAAACCGCGATAGTCGTTTCTCCGTTGATCGCCCTCATGCAGGATCAGATCGCCTACCTGCAGCAAATGGGCATCGAAGCCGCCCTGCTGAATAGTTCGCAGTCCGCCGCGCAACAGCAATCCGTAATCGACAACGCCAGGCAAGGCCGATACAGCTTGCTCTATCTCTCGCCCGAACGGTTGGTTCGCCCCGACAGTCTGAAATGGTTGCGCCAGATTCCCATCTCATACTTTGTAATCGACGAGGCCCACTGCATCTCCGAATGGGGCCACGAATTTCGCACCGAGTACCGCCAATTGCACGCCCTGCGCTCCAATTTTCCCGCTGTGCCCATCGCCGCATTCACCGCCAGCGCCACGCAGCAAGTGCGGCACGACATCGTGGAACAACTGCAATTACGCGATGCCGACAAATACATCGCCAGTTTTCAGCGCCCCAATCTCCGCTACCACGTCAAGCTCTGCGACACCTCAAACCAACTCGACCTGCTGCTGACCGCCGTAAAGCAATACCCGGAAGGCAACCTGATCGTTTACGCCCCCACCATCGTCCGCGTGGAAAACACCGTCAGCTTTCTCGCGGAGAATGGCATCGACGCCGTCCCCTATCACTCGAAGATGAGCGCCGCTGACCGCCAAGCCAATCAGGAAAGCTGGATGTCCGATGAAACCCGCGTCCTGGTCGGCACCATCGCCTTCGGCCTCGGCATCAACAAAGCCGCCGTGCGGGCCGTGATTCACCTGTCGCTGCCGAAATCGATTGAACAGTATTACCAGGAAGCGGGTCGCGCCGGACGCGACGGGCTGGCGGCCGACTGCATTCTTCTATGGCAACGACAGGACGTGGTGCTACTGGGCTTCTTCAATGGCCAACTGAGCGATCCGGTAGAAAGAGTCCGAGCCGAAGCGCGTTCTCAGATCATTCGCGATTTCGCCGGATCCCACACGTGCCGCAACCGCCAGATCTGCGAACACTTCGGCGAACGGCCCCGATGGACCTCCTGCGGCGCGTGTGACGTTTGCACCGCCGGCTTGGAGTGGCTGGCCAAGGTGCCGCCGCCTGTGTGGAATTCGCGTCGAAAACGAGCTCCCAGAAGGCCGTGCGAAAGGCCAATTGCGGCCGCAGCCCGCACCGAGCAGATCGTGCCGAAGAGAATCATGGCGAATGAGCCGCGTCCCGCTCCAAACGCGAACGCGTCCGATAACTTGCGCGAACATCTGCGTCAGTGGCGGCGCGAGGTCAGCAAAGATCTGGGAATCGCAGCCTTCATCGTCATGCACGACAGCACTCTCGACGAACTCTGCCGCCTGCGCCCCAAATCCCTCGCCGAGCTGCGACAAGTCCCCGGATTCGGCGATAAAAAAGTAGAAAAGTACGGAGCAAAAGTCCTCGAAGCACTGCGAACCTTTGGTCGCGCCGCCGCCGCGGGCAAATAGCATCCTAAGAAAACCAAATCGTATTAGAATCACCCCACTCAATCGGGAACCCGGCAAGAATTCGGAGATTAGAGTCTTTGGGTGCCGCACCCTGAGGTTCTTGCAGGGTGCGGTTCGTAACGTGGGAACAGCAATCTTGAATGACCTTGCATTTTTCGGGGTCATGTGTGGAATGTTCAATCAAGAAAGCCGCGCTGTAGTTCAACACTCAACCAAGCGTAGTTGAACGCTCAACCAAGTGCAGTTGAACGCTCAACCAAGTGCAGTTGAACATTCAACCATGAACGTCAGGCTTTAGTTGAACACTCAACCAAATAAGTTAAACACTCAACCAAGAACCCTAAAGCTAGTTGAACATTCAACCAAGGAGCACCAAATTTAGTTGAACGCTCAACCAAATCATCAGAACGTCAACCGAGGTTTATGAACAACTTAGCAATTCCGATTCTTCTAGCAAGCGCATTTATCCTGGCGGCATCCACGCCCGCACAAGACGACCCACCCGCCTGGGCTTACGTCGTAAACCCTCCCGGTTTCAAGCCGCCGCCGGATGACGGCACCATCCGCCACGTACCAGACAGCACAGCAGGCTGGACGGACACCCAACTGCGCGATTTTTACTTCTCGCCCGATTGGCATCCCAACGATCATCCCCCGCTGCCGGAAGTAGTAGCCCACGGCAGAAAGCCGGAGGTCTTCGCCTGCGGCTTTTGTCACCGCGCCGAAGGAACGGGCGGACCGGAAAATGCGCGGCTCGCGGGTCTGCCGGAAGCGTACTTCGTGCAGCAAATGGCGGACTTCAAGAACGGCGCACGAAAAGGAACGCGCGGTCCCACCGCCAATATGATTGCGGTGGCCAAGGCCGCTTCGGATGCGGAAGTGGCGGCGGCCGCGGCGTACTTTGCCAGCCTCAAACCCAAGCCACTCATCATCGTGAAGGAAACCGACTCGGTCCCGAAGACCTACGTAATGAACTGGATCCTCACACCGGTCAGCGACAAAGAGACCGAACCGCTCGGCCATCGCATCATCGAAACTCCGGAAAATCTCGAGCAGTTCGAATCCCGCGACACTCGCAGCAAATTCGTTGCTTACGTCCCGAAGGGCAGTCTTGCGAAAGGCGAGACCCTCGCGAAATCGGGAGTGAACGGACTCGCCACCACGCAATGCACCCTGTGTCATGGCCCCGATTTAAAAGGCCTCGGACCCATACCCGGCATCGCCGGCCGTTCACCGAGCTACATTTTTCGCCAACTCTATGACATCCAGCACGGCCAGCGCACCGGCCCCGGTGCGCTCCCGATGAAGCAAGTGGTCGATAAATTAAGCGAAGACGACATGCTCGCTGTAACAGCCTACGCTGCCTCCCTGACACCCTGAAGCCCAGAGCCAACGATTCGCGCTAACCTCTCCGACTACTTCGAGCCGCGCTCCGCGCACTGCTCTCGCAAGCAAGGTGATGCTCTAAACGGGTAGACCATCACCGCAAGCAATGCCTAGTTGCCATCCGATTTTGTTGGGTATAGCATTCTGCCACTTGAGCACGCGTTCGTCGGGCCCGGCGCTTCGCAAACGGATCACCAGTCCCGTCTGAAACGCATAGGAGTATTGAGCCATGCCTCGAATTCTTCGTTACGTCTTACTTTTTTCTTTAATAACAACTCCTTGCCTGGCGCAGAAAAAACGCGTCGCCGTGCTGAATTTCGATTACGGCACAGTGCGCTCCAACTCCCAGGCGATTTTTGGTACGGACCAGGACGTGGGCAAGGGCATCTCCGACATGCTGGTGCAGAAGCTCGTGCAGGACGGCAAATATTCCGTAATCGAGCGCAACGCCCTCGACAAAGTATTGGGCGAGCAGAATTTTTCCAACAGTGATCGCGCCGACGCTTCCACCGCGGCAAAGATCGGTCGTGTGTTGGGCGTCGACGCCATCATTATCGGCAGCATCACCCAGTTCGGACGCGATGATCAGCACACCAACATCGGCGGTGGCGGATACGGCGGATATGGTTCGAAGTTGGGGCTCGGCGGCATCGGGACGAAGAAGTCCAAGGCGGTAGTAGGCATCACGGCGCGGCTGGTCAACACCACCACCGGTGAAATTCTTGCAGCGGTAACCGGAAAAGGCGAATCGCAGCGTTCGGGTACCTCGCTGATCGGTGCGGGAGCGGGCGGCGGCAGCGGTGGCGTCGGCGGACTGGATATGGGCAGCAGCAATTTTGGCCAGACCATTTTGGGCGAAGCGGTGCAGGCGGCCGTTTCGGACGCCGCAACTCAACTCGATACCGCTGCGGCGAATCTTCCCACCGTCAAGGTCAACGTATCGGGTTTGGTTGCGGACGTGAGCGGAAATAGCCTGATCATCAATGTAGGCAGCAAAACTGGCCTCAAAATAGGCGATGTTGTGGAGGTCAGCCGCCAGGTGCGCACCGTGAAAGATCCGGCGACCGGGAAGGTCCTAAAAGCCATTACCGACAAAGTGGGGACGGCGACAGTGACCCAGATCGATCAGGATTCCGCGACAGTCACCTTTACCGGTGCCGGACCGGCCAACGTCGGCGATGTGGTGCAGACACCGCAATAAAGCCTGATGCGCCATGTGCGTCGCGATTCACATGACGAAAACTCTCCATAAACGTTCGCTTGTCCTTTGCACCGAGTAAAGGAGTCACCGTGAGCCAGGATTACACCGACGGTCAACGACTGGGAGATTACGAAATCCTCGGCGTGCTCGGCGCCGGCGGCATGGGCAAGGTCTACAAAGTCCGCAACGTCATCTCCGACCGCGTGGAGGCGATGAAGATTCTCTTGCCCAATCTGGCTTCGGAGAAGGAACTCGCCGATCGCTTCCTGCGCGAAATCAAACTTCTCGCCACGCTGCATCACCCGAATATTGCCTCTCTTCGCACCGCGCTGACGCTCGACAATCAACTCGTGATGATCATGGAGTACGTGGACGGCGTGACGCTTTCGTCTCGCCTGCAACAAGGGCCGATCTCCGCCGGCGAAACGGTGAAGTACGTTGACCAGGTTCTGAACGCGTTGAGTTATGCGCACAAGCTGGGCATCGTACACCGCGACATC